>DATGPY010000065.1:0-14129 GCA_035304465.1 Acidimicrobiales bacterium
GCACGTGGACCTTGACGGTGTCCCCGGGGCCGAAGTCGGGGATGTCGGTGCGGAGGTTCGTCTGATCGACCAGGTCGGTGGGGTTCATCGGGTGTCGCTCCGGCGGAGGCTCGTGCGGGCGGACAGGAGATCGTAACCAGGCGCGTGCGCAGGGCACAAAGCCGGGTCAGGGCTCGTCGTCGGTCGGGGGGAGGTCGCCGTCGAGCCCGAACTCGGCCAACAGCTTACGCTCCTCGCCCGAGATGCCGCCCCGGGCCTCGATCAGGTCCGGCCGGCGGTCGAGGGTGCGGCGCAGCGCCTGCGCCCGGCGCCAGCGGGCGATGCGCCCGTGGTCGCCGCTGCGCAGGACCTCGGGCACCGTCCAGCCCCGGAAGTCGGCCGGTCGGGTGTAGTGGGGGTACTCAAGCAGGCCGTCGCTGAACGACTCGTCCTCGGCGGAGGCGACGTTGCCCATCACCCCCGGGACGAGGCGGGCCACCGCCTCGACGACCACCATCGCCGCCACCTCGCCCCCCGACAGGACGAAGTCGCCGATCGACAGCTCGCCGTCGCACAGGTGCTCGCGGATGCGCTCGTCGACGCCCTCGTAGCGCCCGCACAGCAGGCTGAACCCGTCGAGGGCCGCCAGCTCGCGGGCCACGGACTGGTCGAAGCGCCGGCCGGCGGGGCTGAGGTAGAGGAGCGGCCGGGGCGGGTCGACGGCCTCGACCGCGGCGAACACGGGCTCGGGCATGAGGACCATGCCCGCCCCGCCGCCGAACGGGGCGTCGTCGACCGACCGGTGGGGGTCCGTCGCGCACGAGCGCAGGTCGTGCACCCGCACCTCCAGCCGGCCCTCGCGCCGCGCCCGGCCGAGAAGGCTCTGGTCGACGAAGTGCTCGACCATCTGGGGGAAGATCGTGAAGACGTCGATGCGCATGCCGGCCTCAGAGGTCGAGCAGGCCCTCGGGCGGGTCGATGACGACGCGCCCGGGCTCGTGGTCGACGACGAACACGACCGGCACCAGCGCCCCCGAGTCGAGCTCGAGGAGGTCGGCCGCCGGGTTGTCGACGACGGCCACGCAGCTGCCCACCTCCTCGCCGTCGGTGGTCACCACCGTGGCGCCCACCAGCTCGTGGACCCAGAGGACCTCCGGGTCGTCGATGGCCTCCGCCCGCAGCGCGACGCCCCGCAGGTCCTCGACCTGGTCACGGCCGTCCCGTCCCTCGAAGGCCACGAGCCAGACGTCGCGGTGCCGGCGGGAGCTGCGCACGACCAACTCGCCACGGTCGGACTGCAGCACCGACCCCGGCGCCAGGCGCTCCGACCGGTCGGTGACGAGCCGGACGACGACCTCGCCCCGCAGGCCGTGCGGACGGGTGATCCGGCCGATCTCGAGGAGGGGGGCCCGGCCACCAGCACGCTCGGCGGAGGCCACGGCCGGCGCTCAGTCCTCGAACTCGACCTCGACGTCGGTGCCGTCGCGCGCCGCTGCCGCCCGCACCACGGTGCGGATCGCGTGGGCGACCCGGCCCCGCTTGCCGATGACCCGCCCCATGTCGGCCGGGCCGACGCGGACCGTGAGCCGGGGCAGCGAGCGGCCCTCCTCCACGTCGATGCGGACCGCCTCGTGGTCGTCGACCAGGGAGTCGACGACGTGCTGGAGCACGGCGCGGGCGGTCGGCACCTCGACCGGCGAGGCGGTGTCGGTCACGCCGAGCCCTCGTCCGCCGGCTCGGCCGCGCCCTCGCCGGTCGCGGCCGGCGACCCGGCCGGCGCGCCCTCGCCGCCGCGGAACTGCTGCCACGCCCCGGAGATCTCGAGCAGCTTGCGGACGGCGTCGGTCGGCTGGGCGCCCTTGCGCAGCCAGTCGACGGCCTTGTCGTTGTCGATGCGGACGACCGACGGTTCGCGGCGGGGGTCGTAGCTGCCGACGATCTCGATGAACCGGCCGTCGCGCGGCGACCGCGAGTCTGCCGCGACGACCCGGTACGTCGGCTGCTTCTTCTTGCCCATCCGCATGAGGCGGAGCTTGACGGCCACTGCTGTCTTCTTTCGTGTGTCGGGGAGTCACCCGGCCGCGCGATCGGGAGCGACGCGTCGGCCTACAGCGGAGCGACCGACGATGATGCGCTGCGCGCGCCGGTCGGAGCAAACCGCACGGCGGTGACCAGATTACCTGTCAGTTGAGCCCCGGCAGCGTGAACGGCTGCTTGGGGGTGGTGCGCCCGGTGCCCGGCGGCGTCACCCGCCCGCCCTTGCGTCCCTTGCGCCCCTTGCCCTTGCCCTTGGCCTTGCGGCCCCGGGCCGGTTTCGTGCCCGACAGCCCCGGCATCCGCTTCATCAGCTTCTGCATCTCGCGGAACTGCTTGACCAGCTGGCTGACGTCGGAGGGCTGGGTGCCGCTGCCGCGGGCGATGCGCTGCCGGCGGGACCCGTCGATGATGGTCGGGTCGGCCCGCTCGGCGGGCGTCATCGACCGGATGATCGCCTCGACCCGGTTGATCTGGGCCTCGTCGATCTGGGCGTTGCGCATCTCCTTGGGCAGGCCGGGCAGCATGCCCATGAGGTTCTGCAGCGGACCCATCTTGCGGACCTGCTGCAGCTGCTCGAGGAAGTCCTCGAGCGTGAAGCGGCCCTCCAGCAGGCGGGTGGCGGCCTTCTCGGCCTCCTCCTTCTCGTAGACCTGCTCGGCCTTCTCGATGAGGGTGAGGACGTCGCCCATCCCGAGGATCCGGCTGGCGAGCCGGTCCGGGTGGAACAGGTCGAAGTCCTCGACCTTCTCGCCGGTCGAGGCGAAGGCGATCGGCTTGCCGACCACCTCCTTGACCGACAGGGCGGCGCCGCCCCGGGCGTCGCCGTCGAGCTTGGTGAGGACCACCGCGTCGAGGGCCAGCGCCTCGTCGAAGGACTCGGCGACCGTGACCGCGTCCTGGCCGGTCATGGCGTCGACGACGAGGAAGGTGTAGTCGGGCGCCGTCGCCTCGGAGATGCGCCGGACCTGGTCCATCATCTCGGCGTCGATGGCGAGCCGGCCGGCGGTGTCGATGATGCAGACGTCCCGGCCGAGGCGGCGGGCCTCCTCGACGCCGGCCCGGGCGGTCTCGACGGGGTCACCCGGCCGGCTGAAGACCGGGACGCCGACGCGCTCGCCCATCGTCCGCAGCTGCTCGACGGCGGCCGGCCGCTGGAGGTCGGCACCGACGAGGATCGGGTTGCGGCCCTGCTGGCGGAACCAGCGGGCGAGCTTCGCCGAGGTCGTCGTCTTGCCGGAGCCCTGCAGGCCGGCCATGAGCACGACCGTCGGCGGGCGGGAGGCGTACTGGAACCGGAAGGTCTCCCCGCCCAGCGCCTCGACCAGCGCCTCGTTGACGAGCTTGACGACCTGCTGGGACGGGTTGAGCGCCTCGTGGATCCGCGCGCCGACGGCCCGCTCGCGGATGCGGGCCAGCATGGACTTGACGACGACGAAGTTGACGTCGGCCTCGAGGAGCGCGAGCCGGATCTCGCGCAGCACCTCCTCCACGTCCGACTCGCGCAGCGTGCCCTTGCTGCGGAGCCGGGCGAAGATGCCCTCGAAGCGTTCGGACAGCGACTCGAACATGAGGTTCCCGAGCCTACCGGGCCGGGCCGCGCCGACCCGATGCTCAGACGGCCCGCCAGTGGGTAGCGTTGTGGTGATGCGGGGCCGAGAGATCTCCAGTGCCGTCGCCGGCACCGCCAAACCGCTCCTGCGGGGCTGGGTCCACCTCGTCTCGTTCTTCCTGGCCATCCCCGTCGGGGCCGCGGTCGTCCTGCTGGCCGACACCCCGCGGGCGCGCGTCGCCGCCGCGGTGTACGCCACCGGGCTCGTGGCGCTGTTCGGGGTGAGCGGCGCGTACCACCGGATCCGCTGGTCCGACGCGTGGTGCAAGCGCATGCAGCGCCTCGACCACGCCACGATCTTCGTCATGATCGCCGGCAGCTACACGCCGGTGTGCCTGCTGGTGCTCGACGGCTGGGTGGCGGTGGCGACGCTCACCGGCGCCTGGGTGGGCGCGGCGGTCGGCGGGGCGCTCGCCTGGGCCCGCAGCCCCCGGGTCCGGGCCGTGCGCAACGGGCTCTACATCGCGGTCGGCTGGCTGGCGGTCGCCGCCCTCCCGCAGCTCGCCGACCGCCTCACCGGCACGCAGGTCGCGCTCATCGTGGCCGGCGGCCTCCTGTTCACGATCGGCGCGATCTTCCTGTTCACCCGCTGGCCCGACCCCGTGCCCCACGTCTTCGGGTACCACGAGGTGTGGCACGTGCTCGTGGTGGCCGCCGTCGTGTGCCACCTCATCGCCATCGGCTCGGTCATCCACAGCGGCGGGGCGAGCTGACACCCGCCGCCGACCCGGGGGCGAGGGCCGGTCAGGACGGCCCGGCGGCGCCGTCGCGGGGCGCGACGACGAGGCGGTTGTCCACCCGGGTGACGCCCGGGACCGCGCCGACGGTCCGCTCGATGTCGGCCCGCCCCTCCTCGTGCGGCACCGCACCGGTCAGCACGGCGACGCCGGCCGCCACCTCCACCTCGGGCTGGGGCAGGTGCCAGGTGCGCGGCGAGTGCGACAGCTCGTAGCGGACCCGCGCGGCGACGGCGTCGTCGCCGACCGGGCGCCGGCGCTCGGCGACCCGCCGGCCCAGGCGCGCCCGCAGCTCGGCCCCCGAGCTGGGGGCGATCATCATCCCGATCACGACGCCCGTGCCGAGCGCGGCGAGCCGGGACCACCCGACCCGGCGGCCGACGCGGTACGACGTGCCCACCGAGAGCCGGCCCGCGGCGAAGCCGGTGCGCACACCGAGCCGGGTCAGGCCGACGGCCAGGCGGGCGGGCAGGAGCACGGCTCGGATCAGCATCGGTCCCCTCCGGTCACGACAGCAGGGCCTCGACGAACTCGTCGGGATCGAACGGCACCAGGTCCTCGACCGACTCGCCCAGGCCGACGAGCTTGATCGGGATGCCCAGCGTGGCCTGGACGGCCAGGGCGATGCCGCCCTTGGCCGACCCGTCGAGCTTGGTGAGCACGACCCCGGTCACCTCGACCGCCTCGGTGAACTGCTGCGCCTGGGTCAGCCCGTTCTGGCCGGTGGTGGCGTCGAGCACGAGCAGCACCTCGGTGACCCGGCCGGGCTCGCGGTCGGCGACCCGCCGCACCTTGCGCAGCTCCTCCATGAGGTTGGTCTTCGTGTGGAGCCGGCCGGCCGTGTCGGCCAGGACCAGGTCGCGCCCACGGGCGGCCGCCCGCTGGACGGCGTCGAACACGACCGCGGAGGGGTCGCCGCCCTCGCTGCCCCGCACGAAGTCGGACCCGGTGCGCTCGGCCCACTGCCCGAGCTGCTCGGCCGCGGCGGCCCGGAACGTGTCGCCGGCGGCCATGACCACCGACCGGCCCTGCGACTGCTGCTGGTGGGCGACCTTGCCGATGGTCGTGGTCTTGCCCACGCCGTTCACGCCGACGAACAGCCAGACGTTGGGCACGCCCTCGTCGAAGCGCAGCTCGCGGTCGCCGTCGGCCAGCACGGACTTCAACCGGTCCTTGAGCAGGTCGAGCAGGGCCTCGGGGTCGCTGATCGACTCGGCCGCCGCCACCTCCCGCAGGTCGTCGAGCACGCGCGTGGTGGTCGCCACCCCGACGTCGGCCCGGATCAGGGCCTCCTCCAGCTCCTCCCAGGTCTCGGCGTCGACCTTGCGGGACCGGATGGAGCCCAGGTAGCCGCTGAGCGTGCTGCGGGCCTTCGCCAGCCGGTCGCGGAAGCTGGGCCGGGCGGGCGGCGCCGGGGCCTCGGGCGGTGGGGCCACGACCGTGCCCGCCGCCGCCCGCTCGTCGGGGGGCCGCTCCTCGACGGCGACGCCCCCCTCCCCGTCGGGCGGGGGTTCGAGGCCGGTCCCCCCGCGGGACCGGAGGCCGACGACGGCGAGGCCCGCCGCGACGACGACGGCGAGCACGACGAGCACGATCACGATCTCCATGGCGCACCGGAGCCTACCGGTCCCCCATGAGCGGCCCCGCAGGGAGGGGGTCGTCCCCGATCCGAGCGCCGGCGGGCGGGCGTAGCGTCACGGCCATGTCCGCCGCACCCGTCTACGACGACGCGACGCTCCTCGAGCACGCCCTGTTCGAGATCCGCAGGGTCATCGTCGGCCAGGACCGGCTGGTCGAGCGCCTGATGGTGGCGCTCCTGGCCGGCGGCCACATCCTGCTCGAGGGGCCGCCGGGCGTGGCCAAGACGCTCGCCGCCGAGACGACCGCCAAGGTCGTCGGCGGCACCTTCGCGCGGGTGCAGTTCACCCCCGACCTGCTGCCCTCCGACATCACCGGCACCCGGGTGTACCGGGCCTCGACCGAGGAGTTCGACGTCGAGCTCGGTCCGGTGTTCGTCAACCTCCTGCTCGCCGACGAGATCAACCGGGCGCCGGCCAAGGTCCAGTCGGCCCTGCTCGAGCTCATGGCCGAGCGCCAGGTGACGATCGGCGGCACGACCTTCCCCCTCCCCGACCCCTTCCTCGTCGTCGCCACCCAGAACCCGGCCGAGTCCGAGGGCGTCTACCCGCTGCCGGAGGCGCAGCGCGACCGGTTCCTCATGAAGGTCCGGGTCGACCACCCCACCCCCGAGGAGGAGCTCGAGATCGCCCGGCGGATGGGCACCGAGCCGCCCACGCCCGCCGAGCGCCTGTCGGTCGAGGAGCTGGTCCGGCTGCAGACGGCCGCCCGCAGCGCGATCTACGTCGACCACGGCGTCATGCGCTACGCCGTCGACCTGGTGACGGCCACCCGCGACCCGGCCCGCTTCGGGCTGGGCGACCTGGCCCGCTACATCACCTGCGGCGTGTCGTCCCGGGCGACGCTCGGGCTGATCGCCGCCGGGCGGGCGCTCGCCCTCATGCGGCGGCGCAGCTTCGTGCTGCCCCAGGACGTGTGGGACGTGGCCTTCGACGTGCTCCCCCACCGGCTGGTCCTGTCCTACGACGCGGTGGCCGACGGGGTGACCGCCGAGCAGGTCGTCGGCCGCATCCTCGCCACGGTCACCGCGCCGCGGCTGACGCCGACCCAGGACGCCACCGCCCGCCCCGTGCCGCCGACGCCCGACGCCCTCGCCGGCTCGACGGACGCGGCCGCCGGCGCGGCGGCCTCCGGGCCCCGGCCCGAGGAGCCCGAGGGGACAAACGGCCAGCTGGCCTCCGCCGGCACCGTCCCGGAGGCCTGATCGTCGTGGCCCCCCTCGCCTCACCCCCCGCCGCCCGTCCCGCGCCCCGGGCCGCCGAGGTCGTCCGCCGCCTGGAGCTGACCCTCGGTCGCCGGGTGGACGGCCTGCTCCACGGCCGGCACCTCGGGCGGATCCCCGGCCTCGGCAGCGAGCCCGCCGAGAGCCGCCGCTACGTCCCCGGCGACGACCCCCGACGGATGGACTGGAACGTCACCGCCCGCACCCGGGTCCCGCACGTGCGCGACGCCGTGGCCGAGCGCGAGCTCGTCTCGTGGCTCGTCGTCGACCTGTCTCCCTCGACCGACTTCGGCACCGCCCGCTGCACCAAGCGCGACCTGGTCGTCGCAGCCGCGAGCGCGCTCGTCGTGCTGGCGTCCCGGGCGGGCGACCGGGTCGGCGCCCACCTGCTCACCCACGAGGGCGTCGCCACCTTCCCGCCCGTCGCCGGCGGGGCCCACGCCCGGGCCCTGCTCGAGGCCATCGCCGCCGCCCCCCTCCCCGACCGCGACCCGGCCTCCGCCCGGCCCGGCCCCGACCTGGGCGACGCACTCGACCGGGCGGCCCGCACCGCCGGGCGCCGGGGCCTCGTGGCCGTGCTCTCCGACTTCCCCGGCACCGGGGGGTGGGTCCCGCCGCTGCGATCGCTGGCGGCCCGCCACGAGATCCTCGCCGTCGAGGTGCTCGACCCCCGCGAGCTCGACCTGCCGGACGTGGGCACGGTCGTCGTCGGCGACGTCGAGACCGGGGCGGTGCGAGAGGTGCGCACCGACGACCCCGGGCTGCGGGCCCGCTACGCCGCGGAGGCTCGCGCGCGACGGGCCGCCACCGCCCGGGCCCTGCGCGGCTGCGGCGCCGACCACCTGGTGCTGCGGACGGACGGCGACCCGACGGCCGCACTCGTGCGGTGGCTCGCCGAGCGCCCCCGGCGCCTCGCCCACCTGCGCCGCGCCACGGCGGCGGGCGGCACGGGAGGGCGGCCGTGAGGTTCCTCGCCCCGGAGCGGCTGATCCTGCTGGTCGGCGTCGGCGCCCTGGCCGGCGCGTGGGTGGCGGTCACGCTGCAGCAGCGCCGCGACGTGCTGCGGTTCACCAGCGTCGAGATGCTGGACGTCGTGGCGCCACGCCGGCCGGGCTGGCGCCGCCATGCGCCGGCCGTCGCCTACCTCCTGGCCCTGACCGTCCTCGTCGTCGCCTACGCCCAGCCGGTCCGGTCCACCCAGGTGGCCAAGGAGCGGGCGGTCGTCGTCCTGGCGATCGACACCTCGCTGTCGATGGAGGCCGACGACGTGCCGCCCAGCCGGCTGGACGTCGCCCGCGACGCCGCCCGCGACTTCGTCGAGTCGCTGCCCGAGGGGATCGACGTCGCCCTCGTGACCTTCAACGGCACGACGACGATCGCGGTCCCGCCCGGCGGCGAGCGCGAGGCCGTGCTCGCCGCCATCGACGCCATGGAGCTGGGTGAGGCGACCGCGATCGGTGAGGCGGTCTTCACCGCGCTCGACGCGATCGACATGGCGCCCGGCGGCGAGGACGGCGAGCGGCCCCCCGCCCGCATCGTCCTCATGTCCGACGGCGAGACGACGGTCGGGCGCAGCAACGAGGAGGCCGCCGAGGCGGCGGCCGAGGCGGGCGTCCCGGTCGACACCATCGCCTTCGGCACACCCGACGGCGTCATCGACGACGGCTTCGGCGGCACCGAGCCGGTGCCGGTCGCGCCCGAGCCCCTGGCCGACATCGCGGCCACCACCGGCGGCCGGGCGTTCGAGGCCGGCTCGCACGCCCAGCTGAGCGACGCCTACGCCGACATCGGTCGAGTCGTCGGCTACGAGGAGGAGGACCGCGACGTCAGCGGTTGGTTCCTCGGTGCCGGGCTCGTCCTGCTGGCGGCCGCCGGCGCGGGGTCGCTGGCGTGGGCGCAGCGGCTGCCCTGATGCCGGCGCCGGGCGACGGGCGCGGGCTCAGGCGCCGGCGCCCACCCGCTCGCTGACGACCTTCGACGACCCGCCGGGCTGCATGGTGACGCCGTAGAGGCAGTCGGCGGCCTCCATCGTGCGCTTCTGGTGGCTGACGATGATCAGCTGCGCCTCGCGGCGGAACTCGTCGATCAGGTCGAGGAACCGGTGCAGGTTCACGTCGTCGAGCGCCGCCTCGACCTCGTCCATGACGTAGAAGGGCGACGGCCGGCTGCGGAAGACGGCGAACAGGAACGCCAGCGCGGTCAGCGACCGCTCACCGCCGGAGAGCAGCGAGAGCTTCTTCACGTTCTTGCCCGACGGCTTGGCCTCGACCTCGATGCCGGTGTTCAGCAGGTCGTCGGGGTTGGTGAGCCGCAGCCGCCCCACCCCACCGGGGAAGAGGGTGGCGAACAGCTGCTCGAAGTTCTCGCTCACGTCGGCGAAGGCGGCGCTGAACACCCGGACGATCTCCTCGTCGATCGCCCGGATGACCTTCGTCAGCTCCCGGCGGCTCTTCTTGATGTCGTCGAGCTGCTCGGTGAGGAAGTCGTGGCGCTCGGCCAGGGCCTCGTACTCCTCGAGGGCCAGGGGGTTGACCGGGCCCATGACCCGCAGCTCCCGCTCGAGCTCCCGGACCCGGGCCGCGGGCGTCACCCCGTCGGGCAGGTCGGGCGGCGGGGCGGCGACCGCGGCCTCGGGCTCGACCTCCAGCTGGGTGCGGCAGTGCTCGACGGCCTGCTCGAGCCGCAGCCGGACCTCGGCCTCCTCCAGCTCGGTGCGCTGCAGGCGCTCCCGCAGCTCGACGAGGGAGCGCTCGGCCGCCGACCGCTCGCGCCGCAGGCCCTCGAGCCGCTCGGCCAGCTCGCGCTGGGCGGACGTCTCGCGGCGGCGCCGCTCGCTCATGGCCGCGTGGTGCCGCTCGAGGACGGCGAGCCGGTCGCGCACGAGTGCTGCCAGGCGGTCGAGTGCCCGCTCGGCCGCCTCCAGCTCGCCCCGACGGGCCTCGGCCTGCCGGCGGGCCTCGACCGAGCCGGCCAGGCGCTGCTCGACCTCGGCCAGCCGCCGTCGCAGGTAGGCGTCGCGGTCTGCGAGGCGGGTGCGCCGCTTGTCGAGCTCCGATCGCCGGGCGGCGACCTCGCCGGCCCGGGCCTCGAGCTGGCGCCGGGCCTCGGCCATGGCCCGTGCCCGCTCTCGCCGGGCGGTCTCCTCGGCCTCCAGGTCGGGGAGCTCGGCGGCGAGGGCGGCGGCTCGCTCGCGGTCGCGGGCCAGGCGGTCGGCGGCCGCCGCCTGCTGCTCGGCCAGCAGGTCGAGCTCGGCCAGCACCTCGTCGCGGTCGCGGGCCGCCCGGTCGCGGGCGGTGGTCGCCGCCGCCAGCGTGCGCTGGTGCGCGTCCAGCGCCTGCACAGCCGCGGCCTCGTCCTTGCGGGCGCGGTCGAGCGCGGCGCGCGCCGCCCGGTGGGCCTCGACCGCCTCGTCGGCCCGGGTCGCGGCCTCGGCGGCCCGCTCGCGGGCCTCGTCGAGCGCAGCGCCGGTGGCCCCGGTGGTGGCCGTCGAGGCCCGCCAGCCGCCGGCGCTGAACCGGCCGCCCGCCCGGGTCACGACGACGGCATCGGGGTGGGCCAGCACGGCGTCGACCGCCTCGGGCCACCCGCCCTCGACGGCGACGGCCGGCCCGAGGAGGCCCGCGAGCAGGGCGTCGACCTCGGGGCGCCGGGCCCGCACGTGGGCCAGCACCGGCTCGCCCACCGGCGGTGCGCTGCGGGGCGCGGGGGCGACGCCCAGCGCGAGCACCGCGCCCGGGACGTCCCCCTCGGCCAGCACCTGCAGGGCCCGCCGACCGGAGTCGACACCCTCGACGACGACGGCGGTGAGGGCCTCGCCGAGGGCCGCCTCGACCGCGGGCTCCCAGCCCGGGTCGACGTCCAGCAGGTCGAGCAGCGTGCCGACGACGCCCTCGACGTCGGCGAGCCGCTCGGCCCCGGCCCGGGCCCGCGCCTCGTCGAGCGCGAGGGCCAGCGCCTCGGCCCGGGCCGCCCAGGTGTGCCGCTCGGCCTGCGCCTCGTCGCGGCGCTGCTCGGCCCGGCGGGCCGCCTCCTCGGCCTCGGCCCGCCGGCGCCGGGCCTCCTCGACGGCCCGCTCCAGCTCGGCCCGGTCGCCCAGCCCCTCGATCTTGCGGGCCGCCTCGGTCGACTCGGCGTCGAGCCGGTCGAGCTTGGCGCGCAGGGCGGCCTCCCGCTGCGCGGCCCGCTGGGCGTCGGCGTCGGCCCGGTCGAGCACCTTGCGCAGCGCCGCGAGCTCGCCCCGCACCTCGGCGGCGCGGCCCGACGGCGGTGGTACACCGTCGCCCCACTCCCGCTCGAAGTCGGCCCGGGCCGCCTCCAGCGCCCGCTCGGCCTCGGCCAGCGCCTCCTCGTCGGGGCCGAGCGCCTCGGCCTCGTCGGCCAGACCGGCCAGCTCGGACCGGAGCCGGGCGGCGTCGGCCTCGAGGCTCTCGATGACGCCCCGGTCGACCCAGGCGGCCCGCTCGCGCTCGACGCCCCGGCGCCGCTCGGCCAGCACGGCGAGCTGGCCCCGGGCCCGCTCGCGCAGGCCCTGCACCCGTCCGAGCTCGTCGGTCACCGTGCTGCCGCCCAGGGCGGCCAGCTCGGACTCGGTGGCCATCACCGCGGCGTCCAGGTCGGCGAGGCGGCGCTGCACGAGCGCCTCCTCGTTGCGCAGCTCGGCCTGGGCCGCCGTGGTGTTGGCGAGTCGGCGCTTCAGCGTGGTCAGCTCCCGCCCGGCGATGTGCACCTGGAGCGCCCGCAGCTCGGCCACGAGGTCGCCGTGGCGGCGGGCGGCCTCGGCCTGCCGCTGCAGCGGCCGCAGCTGGCGGCGGACCTCGCGCACCAGGTCGTTCAGCCGGGTCAGGTTGGCCTCCGTGGCGGCCAGCCGGCGCTCGGAGCGCTCCTTGCGCTTGCGGTGCTTCAGCACGCCGGCCGCCTCCTCGATGATCATGCGGCGGTCCTCGGGGCGGGCGTTGAGCACCGCGTCGATCTGCCCCTGGCCGACGATGACGTGCTGCTGGCGGCCCACGCCGGTGTCGCTGAACAGCTCCTGCACGTCGAGCAGCCGGCAGGGCACGCCGTTGATGGCGTACTCGCTCTCGCCGGTCCGCCACAGGGTTCGGGTGACGGTGACCTCGCTGAACTCGATGGGCAGCTGCCCGGCGCTGTTGTCGATCGTCAGGCTGACCTCGGCCCGCCCGAGCGCGGGCCGCTTGCTGGTGCCGGCGAAGATGACGTCCTCCATCTTCTGGCTGCGCACCGCCGAGGGGGCCTGGGCGCCGAGCACCCAGCCGATGGCGTCGACGACGTTCGACTTCCCCGAGCCGTTGGGGCCGACGACGACGGTGACGCCGGGCTGCAGCTCGAGCACCGTGGACTCGGCGAAGGACTTGAAGCCCTTCAGCGTCAACGTCTTGAGGAACATCGCGGCCCGAGGCTAGAGGAGGGCCCCGGACCGGGGCGCGGATGCCACGGTTCGCGGCCGGGGATCAGACCTGGCAGCTCGGGCACCACCACGTGGTGCGCCCGCCGCTGCGCTGCTTCGTCACCGTCTGGCGGCAGCGCCGGCACGGCTCGCCGTCGCGGCCCCACACCTGCAGCTCCTCCTGGAAGCTGCCCTCCTTGCCCTGGAGGTCGGTGAAGGGGTGGTCGGGCAGCGAGGTGCCGTGGTGCTTGGTGGCCTCGTGGAGGATCTCGACCAGCGACCGGTAGAGGCGCCGGATCTCCATGGTCGACAGCGTCGAGACCTCCCGGTCGGGCCGCAGGCCGGCGTCGTGGAGGATCTCGTCCGCGTAGAGGTTGCCGAGGCCGACGACGAAGGTCGGGTCGAGCAGCAGGGGCTTGAGCTTCTCGGTGCGGCGGCTGACGAGCGCCTGGGCGAAGGCGGTCCACGACACCGGGGCGGCGACCGGGTCGAGGCCGAGCTCGGCGAGCTCCGGCACCTCCTCCGGCAGCAGGTCGGGCGTGACGACGAAGGCCTCCGCCACGCCCTCGGGGTCGCCCATGCGCAACTGCCCGCCCTGGGTGAAGGTGATGATCACCTGGGTGTCCTTCGGCACCTCGTCCTTGGCGGTGGCCCGCCGCAGGTAGCCGGTGGCACCGACGTCGACGACCAGGAGCTGGCTGTTGTCGAGGGTGAACACGAGCAGCAGGCCCCGCCGGTCGACGCCCTTGATCTTCGTGCCTTCGAGCTGCGCCTGGAACGCCTTGCGGGAACCGTTGCGGTGCACGGCCTTGGCCACCGGCACCTCGATCGACTTGACCCGACGCCCCACGGTGTCACGTTCGAGACCCCGTCGGATGGTCTCGATCTCGGGCAGCTCAGGCATCGCCGTCCTTGTCGTCGTCCTTCGTCGTCTCCAACTCGGCCATCAAGGTGGTGTAGGCGTCGCGGGCGGCGACCTGCTCGGCCTGCTTCTTCGAGCGGCCGTCCCCCGTGCCGCGGGAGATGCCGCCGACCTCGACCGTGACGCGGAAGCGGCGGGCGTGGTCGGGCCCCTCCGCGACCGTCTCGTAGCGCGGCGCCTCGTCGAAGTGACGGGCCGCCAGCTCCTGCAGCCGGCTCTTGAAGTCCTGGCCACCCGGCCCGCCGGCGTGGGCCTCGGCGACCCGGCTGCCGAGCAGCCGCATGACGAGGGCGTGGGCCTCCTCCATCCCGGCGGACACGTAGACCGCGCCGAGCACGGCCTCGAGGGCATCGGCGAGGATCGAGGGCTTCTCCCGACCGCCGGACTGCTCCTCACCCTTGCCGAGCAGCAGGTACTCGCCGAGGCCGAGCTCGTCGGCGACCTCGGCGAGCGTCACCGCGTTGACGACCGCCTTGCGGACGTCGGTGAGCTCGCCCTCGCTGAGGTCGGGGTAGGCGTGGAAGGCGTGGTCGGTGATGATCAGCCCGAGGACGGCGTCGCCGAGGAACTCGAGGCGCTCG
>DATGPY010000066.1:0-3611 GCA_035304465.1 Acidimicrobiales bacterium
GAACGGGAACCCGAGCGAGCGGTGCTCGAGCTCGAACCATCCGGCGCCGATGCCGAGCTGCGCCCGCCCACCGGAGACGACGTCGAGCGTGGTCACGGTCTTCGCCAGCAGCGCGGGGTTCCGGTAGGTGTTGCCGGTGACCAGCGCCCCCAGCCGGACCCGGGAGGTGCGCTGGGACAGCGCCGAGAGCAGCGAGTAGCACTCGAGCATGTAGCTGTCCGGCTGGCCGAGCATCGGCAGCTGGTAGAAGTGGTCCATCACCATGACGGTGTCGAAGCCGGCCCGCTCGGCGGCCTCCGCCTGCCGGGCCACCGCGTCGAACAGCCCGTTGGGGCCGACGCCGGGATAGTTGAAGTTGGGGATCTGGTAGCCGATGCGCGTCATGTGTCGCCTCCTCGGTCTCGCCGGCGACCGTACGGCTTCGAGCGCGCTCCAGGTCAAGGGGCAGGTCAGCGGGGTCGCGGCCCCGGCTCCCCCGCCCTGACAGCGCCCCGGGGGCGATGACAGCGCCGTCTCAGCGCCCCGCAACCCGGGGGTCGCACCGTGGGAGCGTCCAGGAGACCCCCAGGTTCCGGAGGACCCCCCATGTCACACCTCCTCTACCGGCTGGGACGGCGCACGGCGGCGCACCCGTTCCGCACCATCGCCGTCTGGGCCCTGCTCGCCGCGGTGGTGTTCGCGGTGCAGGGCGCGGTCGGCGGCGACCCGGTCAACGACTACCGGGTCCCCGGTGTCGAGTCGCAGGAGGCCGCCGACACGCTCGAAGAGCGGTTCCCCGACTTCGCCGGGCTCACCGGCCGCGTCGTCTTCCACGTCGACGAGGGCCGCGTCGACGACCCCGCCAACCGGGCGGCGATCGACGAGGCCGTCGAGCGGCTGGCCGCCGGCACCGACGTCACGCTCGTCGCCGACCCGTTCGAGCCCGCCCAGCCGACCGTGAGCCCCGACGGGCGCACGGCCTTCGCCACCGTCCAGTACGGCGTCCAGACCGCGCAGCCCGAGCACTACGACGAGGTCGTGGCGGCCGTCGAGCCGGCGCGCGACGCCGGCGTGCAGGCCGAGGTGTCGGGGGAGATCGCCTGGGCCGCCGCCGAGATCGAGGGCCAGGAGGCCATCGGCCTGGCGGTCGCCCTCGTCGTGCTGCTCGTCGCCTTCGGCTCGGTCATCGCCGCCGGCATGCCGATCGCCACCGCGCTCGTCGGCGTCGCCGTGGGGCTGGCGGGGCTGGGCGTCATGGCCGGGTTCACCGACGTGCCCCAGGAGTCGCCGGTGCTGGCCGTGATGATCGGCCTCGGCGTGGGCATCGACTACGCGCTGTTCGTCGTCACCCGCTTCCGCCAGCACCTGCACGAGGGGATGCCGGTGACCGAGGCGGCCGGCCGGGCCAACGCCACCGCCGGTCAGGCCGTGCTGTTCGCCGGCACGACGGTCGTCATCGCCATCGTCGGCCTCGTCCTGGCCGGGCTGCCGGCGGTGACGACGATGGGCCTGGCCGTCGCCGTCACGGTCGTGGTGGCCATGGCCATCGCGGTGACGCTGCTGCCCGCGCTCATGGGCTGGGCCGGCGAGCGGATCGACCGGTTCGCCCTCCACCGCCGCCGGGCCGCCGACGCCGCCCACGAGACCCTCTCGGGCCGGTGGGCGCACCGGGTCGGCCGCCGCCCCGGCCGCTACGCGGTCGTGGCGCTCGTCGGGATGCTGGCCCTCGCCGCGCCGGTCCTGTCGCTGCGCGTCGGGTTCGCCGACGACGGCAACGCCCCGCCGGACAGCACGCAGCGGCGGGCCTACGACCTGACGACCGCCGCCTACGGCCCCGGGTTCAACGGCCCGCTCACCGTCGTCGTCGAGGACGAGCCCGGCGGCGACGCCGCCGGGCGGGTGGCCGCCGCGCTGGCCGCGACCGACGGCGTCGCGACGGTGACGCCGTCGGTCGCCAACGAGGGCGGCGACACGACCGTGCTGTTCGCCTTCCCCACGACCGCCCCGGACGACGAGGCCACCGCCGACCTGCTCGGCGAGGTCCGTAGCGAGGTGCTGCCCGAGGCCGTCGCCGGCACCGGCGCCACCGCCCAGGTGACCGGGAGCACGGCGTTCTTCGAGGACCTGTCCGACCAGATCGCCGACCGCCTGCCGCTGTTCATCGCCGCGGTCGTGGCGCTGTCGTTCGTGCTGCTGGCCGTCGTGTTCCGCTCGATCCTCGTGCCGCTGAAGGCGGCGGCCATGAACGTGCTGTCGATCGGCGCGGCCTACGGCGTGGTCGTGGCCATCTTCCAGTGGGGCTGGGGCAAGGACCTGATCGGCCTCGACGAGACCGTGGCGGTCAACCCCTTCGTCCCGCTGATCATGTTCGCCATCCTGTTCGGCCTCTCGATGGACTACGAGGTGTTCCTCCTGTCCCGGGTGCGGGAGGAGTGGCTCCGCACCGGCGACAGCCACACCTCGGTCGTCGACGGCCTCGGGGTCACCGCCCGGGTCATCACCTCGGCGGCGCTCATCATGATCAGCGTCTTCCTCGGGTTCGTCGTCGGCGACGACGTCCTCATCAAGATGTTCGGCATCGGTCTGGCCACCGCCGTCCTGCTCGACGCCACGGTCGTGCGCATGGTCCTCGTGCCGGCGACCATGGCCCTGCTGGGCGACGCCAACTGGTGGCTGCCCCGGTGGCTCGACCGGGTGCTCCCCCACCTCGACCTGGAGGGGGGCACGGACGTCCCGGCCCCGGCGCCGGCCGCCCTGGCCGGCGGCACGGCGCCCGAGCACCTGACGGTCACCGTCTCGACCGACGGCGCGGCCGTCGAGGCCGGGCTCGACCCGGCGGCCCCGGTCGCGACCGCCACCGGACTCGACGCCGGCGACGCGGGAGGAGCGCCATGACGCCCGAGCGGACCGACCTCGACGCCGCCCTCGCCACCCACCTGGGGCTCCAGGTCGACGGCGGCGGCCCGCCCTGTGGTTGCTGGGCGACCGCCACGCTGCCGTCCTCGCCGCCCTGGGCGGCGGCCCCGACCGGGCCCGTCGCCGGTGGCCCGGGCGTGCCGACGGCGGCCATCCTCGCCGCCGTCGACGCCACGGCCCGGCGGGTGGCGCGGGCGGCGCTCGGCGAGCCCGGCGGCGTCGCCACCCTCGTGCAGACCGCGGCCAGCGCGCAGTTCCACCGGGCCGCCCGGGGCGCGGTGACGGCCCGGGCCAGCGTGCCCTGCGACGGGCCGATCAGCGACCGGGCCGACGCATCGGGCACGCTGCGGTTCTCGGTCGCCGTCGAGGTCACCGACGAGGCCGGCGACCGGGTGGCCACCGCCAGCGTGCAGTGGCTGGCCGTGCTCCCCGCCGACGAGGCGACGCCGGAGGGCACCGGCCCGCGGGCGTAGCCTCGTCCCCCGTGGCAGCCGGGGACACCACCGCACCGACCGGGGACGTCGACCACGCGGCCGGCCCGGACGGGGTGCCGGACCTCTGGGGGCGCCTCGCCGCGACCCGGGACGGCCCGGTGCCGCCGGAGCCGGCGGCGGTCGAGGCCCGGGCCCGCGACCTGCTCGACCAGCTGACCGAGCACGAGAAGCTGCACCTGCTGTCCGGCGACGGACCACTGGTGCGAGGGCTGGTCGAGATGC
>DATGPY010000067.1:0-5624 GCA_035304465.1 Acidimicrobiales bacterium
CGCCGTTGGCGATGGCGACGATGACCGCCGCCCCGGCGATCGCGCCGACGACCTGGCACATGACGTAGACGAGCGCCTCGCGCGGCTCGATCCGCCGGGCGACGAGGACGCCGACGGTGACGGCCGGGTTGAAGTGGCCGCCGGAGATGTGGCCCATGGCGTAGGCCGCGGTCAACACCGTGAGACCGAAGGCGAGGGACACGCCGACGAGCCCGATGCCCAGGTTGGTGTCGGGCATGAAGTTCGCGGCGAGCACGGCGCTGCCGCACCCGCCGAGCACGAGCCAGAGCGTGCCGAGGAACTCGGCGGCCGCCTTGCGCTGGAGCTCCATGGCCGGGACCTCCGATCGGAGAGGTGGCGGGCGCTGCACCACGGTGACGGCGCCAGGGGGAAGTGTCGCGCCACGAGTACGGAAAGTGGTCGATCCACGCCGCGCGATGCGCAACTAGGGTCCGGGCCGGCCATGGTCACCGGTCACGGAGGTGGGCGCATGTCCCCGAGCGCGAGACCCCGTCGCTCGCCCGTCGTGCTGACCGTCGCCGTCGTCGTCGCCGGCGCCCTGGCGCTGCTGGGGGTCATCGCCTTCTGGCCCCGGGGCGAGGCCCCCGACCTCGGTGATCTGCCGAACACCTACGTCGACGCCACGGTCGTCGAGGTCACGACCGACCGCTGCCTCGACCCCGAGATCGCCGCCCCGAACGACTGCCGGATGGTGACCGCCGAGCTGACCTCCGGCGAGGACGCCGGCGACATCGTCGAGTTCGCGGTGCCGGCGACCGCGTTCGACGTGCCGGAGCTGGTCGCGGGCGACGAGGTCGTCCTGCTCGACGTGCCCACGAGCCCCGCTCCCTACCGGTACAGCTTCAGCGACTTCCAGCGGGAGACGCCGATGCTGTGGCTCGCCGGGGCGTTCGTCGTCGTGGTCGTGGTGTTCGGCCGGTGGCAGGGCGTGCGGGCGCTGCTGGGGCTGGGGGCGAGCGTCGCCGTGCTGGTCGCCTTCCTCGTGCCGGCGCTGCTGCGCGACGAGCCGGCCGTGCAGGTGGCGCTGGCGGCGACGGTCGTCGTCGCCTTCCTCGCCCTCTACCTGGCGCACGGGCCCAACCTGGCGACGACGGTGGCCCTCGCCGGGACGCTGCTCAGCCTGGCGCTGACCAGCGCGCTGGCCTTCGCCGTCGCGGCCGCCACCCAGCTGAGCGGGCTCGCCGACGACCGGGCCCGGACCCTGCGGGTGACCGCCGAGGCGCTGGACCTGCGGGGGCTGCTGGTCGCCGGCATCGTCGTCGGCGCCCTCGGCGTGCTGGACGACGTCACGGTCAGCCAGGTGTCGCTCGTCAACGCCCTCCGGCGGGCCAACCCCGGCTTGCCGCCCCGGGTGCTCTACCGGGAGGCGCTGCAGGTCGGGCGCGACCACGTCGCCTCGACCGTCAACACACTGGTGCTCGCCTACGCCGGCGCCTCGCTGCCGCTGCTGCTGTTCTTCGCCCAGGGGAACCAGCCGGTCGGGCGGCTGCTCACCAGCGAGGTCATCGCCGTCGAGGTCGTGCGGATGCTCGTCGGCTCGATCGGCCTGGTGGCGTCGGTGCCGATCACGACCGCGCTGGCCGCCTACGTGCTCGGCCCGGGTGAACCGACGCGGCTGATGCCGGGACCGGGCCTCGGCCCGCCGGCCGGCTCGTTCGGCGACGACGACGAGGACGACGAGCCGGACCGGCCCCGCCACGCCGCGCCCCGCCGCCGGTGGGGCCGCCGGCGACGGCGCGCCGGCCTCGCCGGCTGAAAACCGGTCAGAGGGTGGCCACTTCCGGTCCGTACGGTCGCACCGAGGAAGCGACGGAGAGGAGACCCCCATGTCGGACCGGACCAGCTACCCCGTCGGCGTGCCGTGCTGGGTCGACCTGGTGCAGCCGGACTTCGAGGCCGCCGCCGCGTTCTACACCGAGCTCTTCGGGTGGACCTTCGACGTCCGCACGCCACCGTCCGCCCCCGCCACCTACGCCTACGCCCTGCTCGACGGCCGCCCGGTCGGCGGGCTGGGCACGCCCGCCCCGGGCGAGGTCGTCCCCGACGGCTGGACGCAGTACGTGCGGGTGGCGTCGACCGACGACGCCGCGGCGGCGGTCGAGGCCGCCGGCGGCACCGTGCTCAACCCGCCCGCGGACGTCGGCCCCTCGGGCCGGGTGGCGCTGTGCGCCGACCCCGAGGGCGCGCAGTTCGGCCTGTGGCAGCCCGGCACGCTGGCGGGCGCCACCGCGGTGAACGAGCCCGGCGCCTGGAGCCACAGCGAGCTGCACACCGCCGACCGGTCCGGGGCCGAGCGCTTCTACGGCACCGTGCTCGGCTGGGAGGTCGTGCCCCTCGACCTCGGCGACGACGGGGCGACCATCGGGTTCTGGGCGCTGGACGGCTACGGCGCCCACCTGGCCGGGCAGGACCCGGCGGCCGGCCACGACGGCGGGGACGGCGGGCTCGACCGCTACGCCGACGCCGTCGCCCTGGTGCAGGACCTCGGCACCGAGGGCGAGGGCGCCGAACCCCGCTGGACCGTCACCTTCGGCGTGGCCGACGCGGATGCCGCGCTCGCCCGGGCGGTCGAGCTCGGCGCCACGCCGGTCGCCCCGGTGACCGACACCACCCACACCCGGATGGTGACGGTCCGCGACCCGCAGGGGGCGACGCTGCGCCTCAGCCAGTACCGGCCGCCCGAGCCGGGCTGAACCGCACCGCACGGGGGCGCCGGCGGCGGTAGGTTCCACCGACGTGACCGCACCTGCGCCCGTGGACCTGCTCGTCGCCGGCGCCGACCTCGTGGTCACGATGGACGACGAGCGCCGTGAGCTGTCAGGTGGGTGGGTGGCGTGCCGCGACGGGTTCGTCACCGCCGTGGGCGCAGCACCCGACCCACCCCCGCCGGCGGCCCGGGTGCTGCGGGCCGACGGCTGCCTCGTCACCCCCGGGCTGGTCAACACGCACCACCACATCTTCCAGAACCTCACCCGGTCGTTCCGACCCGCCACCAGCGCCTCGCTGTTCGACTGGCTCACGACCCTGTACCCCCGGTGGGCGCTGCTCGACGAGGAGGCGTCGTACCTCGCGGCGTGGGTCGGGCTCGCCGAGCTGGCGCTGGGCGGCTGCACCACCTCGAGCGACCACCTGTACGTGCACCCTGCCGGAGGCGGGGACGTGCTGGGCGCGGAGATCGCGGCGGCCCGGGAGGTCGGGCTGCGCTTCCACCCCACCCGGGGGTCGATGTCGCTGTCACAGAAGGACGGGGGCCTGCCGCCCGACTCGGTCGTGCAGGACGAGGACACGATCCTGGCCGAGAGCGAAGCGGCGGTCGCCGCCCACCACGATCCCGCCCCCGGGGCCATGGTGCGGATCGCTCTGGCGCCGTGCGCGCCGTTCAACGTGTCGCCCGACCTCATGCGCCGGACGGCCGAGCTGGCCGAGCGCCTCGACGTGCGGCTGCACACCCACCTGGCCGAGGACCCCGACGAGGACCGCTACTGCCTCGAGCGCTACGGGCGCCGGCCCATCGAGCACTTCGAGGACTGCGGCTGGGGCACGGACCGCGCCTGGGTGGCGCACTGCATCTACCCGAACGAGGCGGAGATCGCCCGGCTCGGCGCCTGGGGCACCGGCGTCGCCCACTGCCCCAGCTCGAACATGATGATCGGCGGTGGTGGTATCGCCCCGGTCGCCGAGATGCGGGCGGCGGGCGTACCGGTCGGCCTGGGATGTGACGGCTCGGCGTCCACCGACTGCGCCTCGTTGTGGCTCGAGGCCAGGGGCGCGCTGCTGCTCGCCCGCCAGCGGGGCGGCCCGACGTCGTTCACCGCCCGCGACGCGCTCGAGCTCGCGACCCGCGGCTCCGCGGCGTGCCTGGGCCGGCTCGGCGAGCTGGGCGTGCTGGCCCCGGGTGCGGCGGCCGACCTCGTGGCCTGGAAGCTCGAGGGCCCCGCCTTCGCCGGGGCGCTCAGCGACCCCGTCGAGGCGCTGCTGCGCTGCGGCCCGGTCGCCGCCCACCACACGGTCGTCGCCGGCCGCCCGGTGGTCGAGGACGGCGAGCTGCGCGCCCCCGGGCTCGAGGAGGCCCTCGCCCGCCACCGCGCCGCCGCGGCCCGGATCCAGGGACTGGGCGCGTAGGTGGCGCCCCGCACCGTGACCAGGTGGTGACGATCACGTTGCGACCACCACGCGGGGCGCGTACCCTCGCCGACGGCGGCCGGCCCAGATCGGCGTGGCCAGGCAGGGCGGAGACATGAGCGAGAGCATCGGAGCCGGGTCCCCGGCGTCAAGCCGGACGGCGGCGAACGAGCGTGTCGTCGCGATCGAAAGCCTGGACTGGCTCCGGTCCCTGGAAGGGGCGTGGCACCGCCTGCTGCTGGCCTCGCCGACCGCGACGGCCTTCGCCAGCCCGGCCTGGGTGCTGACGTGGTACGAGCACTTCCAGCCGCGCGGTGGCGTCTACGCCGTGACGGTCTGGCGCGACGGCGAGCTGGTGGGGCTGGCACCGTTCGCCCGCACCCGCCTGGGCGGCGCCCGCGCCGGGTTCACGCTGCTGGTCTCGGCGGGCACCGAGCACGGCGACTACGGCGACCCGCTGCTCGGGCCCGACCCGGTGCCGGTCGCGGCGGCCATCGCCGACCACCTCGTCCACCTCGTCCACCACGAGGACACCGCGGTCAACCTGCGGCGCCTGCGCGAGGACGACCCGCTGCTCGGGATGCTCGAGGCACGCGACGACGTGGCCTGCGTGCCCATGGGGCGGCGGGCGGAGAACCGCATCGTCCGCTTCACCGACCTCGGCGCGCCCGAGGCGCTCGACCGGCTGGCCCGCAAGCGGGACCTGCCCCGCCGGCGGCGCAAGCTGGAGGAGGCCCACGGCGAGATCAGCTTCGCCGCCTCCGTCGACGACGTGCCCGGCGCGCTGCTGCGGATGCAGGACTTCCTCGCCCGGCGCTGGGCGCCCGGCGAGGGACCGCGCGTCTTCGCCGGACCCGGCCGGGCAGCCTTCACGCACGACGTCGTCACCGCGCTCGTCCGGTCCGGGCTCGGCCGCGTCACGACGCTGTCGGTCGGGGGACGGGTCGTCGGCGTGACCGTCGACCACCGCGTCGGCGACCGCGAGGTCGGCGACCTGTGCAGCTACGACCCCGACCTCCGCCCGTACTCGGTCGGGCTCCTCCACCTGCACGAGGTGCTCGTCCACGCGATGCGGGACGGCGTCACCGAGCTGGACCTGCGGGCCGGCGACTTCCCCTACAAGGACCGGTGGGCGACCGAGGTGCGGCCGACGCGGTCGATCGCCCTCGTCGCGCCCGGCCGGCGGGGCCGGGCCCAGATGGCGGCGCGGCGGGTCGCCATGAGCCTGCGGGCCCGACGGCTGGCCCACCTCGAGCACACGCCGCCCCCGGCCCGCGACTGACCCGCCTGGTCGCCGCCGGGGCCGGCGTGCGAGAGTCGCCGTGATGGACGACCCCGTGGAGACGCTCGGCTGGGACCTCTTCGGTGAGGCCGCCCGCGACCTGGCCCGGCTGGTGGTGGACGACGGCTTCCGGCCCGACGTCGTGATCGCCGTCGCCCGCGGCGGGCTGACCGTCGCCGGTGCCCTCGCCTACGCGCTG
>DATGPY010000068.1:0-7970 GCA_035304465.1 Acidimicrobiales bacterium
TGCCCGGCGACGTGATCTTCACCGGCACGCCCGCCGGCGTCGGCGTGGCCCGCGACCCCCGGCGCTACCTGGCGCCGGGCCAGGTGCTGGAGAGCACGATCGAGGGCATCGGCACCATGCGCACCCGCCTGGTCGCGCCGCCCGAGCGGTGACGCCGCGGGGTCACCGCTCGAGCTCGAACTCGACGTGCGCCGAGCGCAGCCCGTAGACGAACGCGTTCGGCATCTCGACGACCTCGGTGCCCGGTACCAGCCGCATCGAGCGCACCCGCCGGACCAGCTCGGTGAAGAACAGCCGGATCTCCTGGCGGGCGAGCGCCGCACCCAGGCAGAAGTGGGTGCCGAAGCCGAAGGCGATGTGGTGGTTCGGCTGCCGGGTGACGTCGAAGCGCTCGGGGTCCTCGAAGTGGGCCGGGTCGCGGTTGGCCGAGCTGTACATGAGCACGAGCTGCTGGCCGGCCTCGATCGGCTGACCGCCGACCTCGGTGTCCTCCACCGCCACCCGGCACATGTTGTGCACGGGCGTCACCCAGCGGATGAACTCCTCGGTCGCCACCGCCATGTCGGCGCCCCGCTTGAGCAGGGCCCACTGGTCGGGGTGGTCGATGAGGGCGAGGATCGTGCGGGCGATGACGGTCCTGGTCGTCTCCGCGCCGCCGTCGAGCAGCAGCAGGCAGTCGGAGATGACGGCGTCGACCGACAGGGGCTCACCGTCGACGCTGGCCTGCGTCCAGACGGTCATGATGTCGTCGGCCGGGCAGCGCCGCTTCTCCTCGTAGAGCTCCTGCGCCGCGGCCGCGAACTCCATCGCGGCCGCCACCCCGTCCTCGTTGATGTACCGCGGCCCGCCGCCGAGGGCGATGGTGCGCTCGGACCAGTCCTTCAGCTCGGGCCAGCGCTCGCGGGGGAAGCCCAGCAGCCAGGCGATCGTCATCGCCGGCAGCGGGGCGGCGAGCTCGCCCACGATCTCGGCCGTGCCCCCCTTGCGCTCGACGGCGTCGATCAGCTCACGCACCGTCTCGCGCACGTGCTCCTCGCGGGCGGCGACGGCCCGGGGGGTGAAGCGCCGCGACACCAGGCCCCGACGGCGGTTGTGCAGCGGGTCGTCGAGGCCGATGATCGACGGGTCGGCGGGGATGTTGGGCCGGTAGCCGCCCTTCTTCGTGTCCGAGTTGATGAAGACGTCCTTGCGCCGCTCGACGTCGACGACGTCGTCGTAGCGCGACACGCCCCACAGCTCGTTGGCCGCGTCCCAGTAGACCGGGGCGTTCTCCCGCATCCACGCGTACGTCGGGTACGGGTCGTGGACGTAGAAGTCCCCGTCCAGCAGGTCGATCTCGCGCGTCTGCATGGCCCCCCTCGTGCAGCGTCGGTGCCCCGCAGGTTAGAACAGGGTTCTAGCGTGCGCGGGTGCGGCCGGCGTGGGTGGCGGGCCGCGGGGATCCGGTCGAGGAGGGGAGACGATGAGCGACACGACGGTGCCGGCAGCGGCCGGCGGGCCGCGGGGCGCCGGCCGCCCCGACCCCGAGGTCGTCGACGACCCGGCGCAGCTCACGCCGGCCTGGTTCGCGGCCGCCCTGGCCGGCGAGCCCGACCCTCCCGACGTCGTGGGCGTGACCACCGAGCCGGTCGGGACCGGGCAGATGGCCTCGACGGTGCGGGCCCGCCTCGCCCTGGCCGCCGGCGGCGAGCGGACCGTCGTCGTCAAGTTCGCCCGGCCCGGCGTCGACTCGCCGATGGCGGCCATGGCCTACGCCAAGGAGGTCGCGTTCTACCGGGAGCTGGCCGGCCGGGTCGCCGTCCGGGTCCCCCGCTGCGCCTACGCGGCCCTCGCGGACGGCACCCCCCGGTTCACGCTCGTGCTCGAGGACATGGCGGACGCCCGGGCCGGCGACCAGCTCGCCGGCTGCACGGCGGACCAGGCGGCCGACGCCCTCGTCAACCTGGCCGGGCTCCACGCCCCGACCTGGTGTGACGCCGACCTCGCGACCCGGCCGTGGCTGCGCTCCGACCCGGCGGTCACGGCGGAGGTCATGGGGTCGGTCATCGGCGTCGCCGCCGACCAGTTCGCCGAGCGGTTCGCACGCGAGCTGGAGCCGCTGGAGCTCGAGCTGCTCGCCGCGTGCCGCGAGCTGCTGGCCCGCTGGATGCTCGACACCGGCGACGTCGTCGCCGTCCTCCACGGCGACTACCGGCTCGACAACCTGCTGTTCCCGGCGGACGGCGGCCCCGGGGTCGCCGCGGTCGACTGGCAGACGGCCTCGATGGGGCCCCCGGGTCGCGACCTCGCCTTCTTCCTCGCCACCTGCCTGGAGGTCGAGGACCGCCGGCGCCACGAGGACGACCTGGTCGCCGCCTACCACGGCGCGCTCACCGCCCAGGGGGTCGAGGGCTACGACCTCGACGCCTGCCGGGAGGGCTACCGGCTCGGGCTGTTGCACGCCCCGCTCATCGTCCTGCTCGGACGGCTGACGGCCGGGGTGACCGAGCGCGGCGACGCGATGTTCCGGGCCATGTGGCGACGCAGCGCCACCGCCATCGACGACCTGGCGGCGCTCGACGCGGTCCGCCGCCGGCTCGACGGCTGAGCACGCCGGCCGGTGGTCCCCGCCGCCCGTCAGGCGAGGTGGCGGGCCACGACCAGGGCGACGTCGTCGGTGGCCACGTCGTGGGGGCCGCGGTGGGCCAGGAGCTCGTCGGCCAGCTCCTCGGCCGTCGTCGCGGTCGTCGCCCGGAGCGAGTCGGCCAGCGTCGCCACCGACACGTCGATGGCGGTGTCGCGTCGCTCGATCAGGCCGTCGGTGTAGATGACCAGCGTCGAGCCCGCCGGGAAGGCCAGGAAGCCCGGGGGTCGGGCCGTCAGCTCGATGCCCAGCACGGAGTGGCGCCCGCCGGTGAGGATGTCGACCGAACCGCCCGGCCGGCGGACCAGCGGCGGCAGGTGGCCGGCGGTCACGTAGCTGAGCGTGCCGGCGCGGGGGTCGATCACGGCGATGAGCACCGTCGCGTAGCCGAGGTCGTCGCGCACCATCACCTCGGAGGTGCGCACGAGGATGTCGGGCAGGGGCGTGCCGCCGGCGGCCAGCGTGTGCACCACCGTGCGCACCTGGGTCATCTTGGCGACCGCCGGCACGCCGTGGCCGGTCACGTCACCCACGACGAGGCACAGGCGCCCGCCGGGCAGCGTGAGCGCGTCGTACCAGTCGCCGCCCATCCCGACCGACGGCGCGGCAGGGCGGTAGCGGGCCGCGACGTCCAGGCCCTCGACCTGCGGCAGGCGGACGACGACCGAGCGCTCGAGGTCGCTGCGGACCCGGTGCTCGGCGTCGAACAGCCGCGACCGCTCCGCCGACTGGGCGCACAGCTCGGCGACCACCTGGATCCGCTCGGCGAGCGCCTCGTCGAAGCGGGGCGGCCGGCGCCAGAGCACGACGAGCACCCCGACCGGCTCGCCGTCGGCGGCGAGCAGCGGCGCGCAGGCGCCGGCCCGCACCCCGGCGCGGTCGAGGGCGCTGGCCAGGTCGCGGTCGGGGACGGCGGCCGTGGACGGGAAGGTGACCAGCTCGCGGCGGCGGATGGCCAGCAGCGCCGGGAAGTCGCTGTTCAGCGGCACGACCGGCTCGCGCAGCGCCGCCTGCACGGCCGGCGAGTCGGGGAGCAGCAGGTGGAGGTGCTCGCCCTCGACGACGCCGACCATGGCCAGGTCGGCGTCCAGCACCGGCGTCGCCTCCGCGATGATCGTCCGGCCGACGTCGTCGAACGTACGGGCCGCCGACAGCAGGCCGGCCAGGGTGGCCAGCGCCGAGGACCGTGCGTGGTCGCGGTCGGTCTGCAGGGCCCGCTGGAGGCTCGACGCGCAGAGGTCGGCGGTGATGCGCAGGTCGTCGACCAGCTCGGCCGTGAACCGGCGGGGCGCGTCCCACACCAGGCCGAGCACGCCGATGGGCCGGCCGTCCTCGTCGTGGAGGGGCAGGCAGGCCAGTGCCGCCAGGCCGTGCAGGCGCATGAGCTGCTCGTGGTCCGGGAACTGGGCGGCCACGGCGTCGAGGTCGCCGAGCAGCACGGGCGCGTCGTCGAGCAGGGCGGCGACCGGCGGCCAGCGGCGGTCGGGCGGCCGCACGGTGAGGTGGTCGTCGGGGACGTCCGGGTCACCGTGCACGACCCGCAGGGCGGTGCCGTCGTCGGTGAGCAGGGCGATGTCGGCCGACGTGGCCCCCGGGACGTCCGCGGCCCGGCCGGCCAGCGTCCGGGCGACCTGGTCGGTGGTCGCCGCCGTGGCAGCGGCCTCGGCCAGACCGGCGAGCAGGCGGCTGGACACGGCGTCCGACCGGGCGCGGTCGCTCAGCCGGGCCCGGGCCAGCGTCTGCGCACACATCTCGGTCACGGTGGTCAGGCCGGCGAGGGCGAGGTCGTCGGGTGGGCTGCTCGCCGGCCAGGCGACCGCGAGCGCGGCGCCGTCGTCGTCGGGGGACGACCCGACCGTCCGCCGGGTCACCAGCTCGCGCGGGCCGTCGGGGGGCGCGTCGCCGGACGGCGCGGAGCGGGTCGGGGCGGTGGTGCCGGGCAGCTCCAGCTCGGCCCACCGGGCGCCGAGCGCGGCGGGCACCTCGGCGCGCACGACGGCGGTGAGGTCGTCCACCGACCCGGCGGCGGCCAGCGACCGGCCCAGCGAGGCGATGCCGTCGAGCAGCTCGACGTGCCGGGTGACGTCCCGCTGGTGGCGCTGGGCCCGCCGGCCGAGCAGCGCCAGCGCGGCGGCGAGCGCGCCGGCGCCGGCGACGGTCACCGCCGGGCCGGCGAGCGAGACCGACTGGCGGTCGTCGACGGTGATGCGCCACGAGCGGTCGGCGACGTGGCGGACCACGGTGATGCCGCTGCCGGGCGCGGGGTCCGACTCGCTGAGCGTGCGACCGCTCTCCGGGTCCTCGATGCGGAGGCCGACCGGGTCGCCCACGTTGCGCTCGACGGCCTCGAGCAGGCCGGTCCCCAGCAGGCCGGAGGTGACGTAGCCGACGATCTCCTCCCGCCGCTCCTCCGTGGTGGCGGGCGGCCGGCCCGAGCGGTACAGCGGATGGGCGACGAAGACGGCCGGGGAACCGGAGGGGACGGCGTGGATCGTGCCGCTGACGGCGGTGGTGCCCGTGTCGCGCGCCGCCAGGAGGGTGGCCCGCCGCACCTCGTCCGGGGTGAGGTCGACGCCGATGAGGGGAGCGGTCGTCTCGCGGTCTGGCGGCGCCACGGCCCGCACCGCCAGGTGCCGGTCCCGCGGCCCGGCCGGTGGCCCGTCGACCTCCTCGCGGATCGGCCCGCCGATCTCCCGCTCGAACGCCGGCCGCTGGTCCGCAGGGACCTCGAGCACGACCGCGAGGGCCTGGAAGGGCGACGCCTCGATCGCCCCCTCGGCGTAGGTGGCGAAGGCGTCGAGGTCCACCTCGCCGTCCGGCCCGACGAGGCTGGGCGTGCCGGCGACCGTGGCCGGGAGCTGCTCGAGGGTGGCGGCGACGACGTTGGCGGTCCGGTCGGCGACGAGGGCCTCGCGCTCGGCGGCCTGGTCGAGCGCGGCGCGGTGCAGCCCGACGGCGACCGCGATGCCGAGGACGACGACGAGCGCGGCCGCCGCGTAGCGGGGCCACGCCGGGGCCGGGGCCGGGGCGCCGGCGCCGCCGATGGTGGCGCCGCGACCGGGGCTCACTCGCGGGTCAGCCACCCGTCGACGTCGGTCAGGTCGAGGAGCCGGGCCACCTGGGCGGAGACCGCTCGCAGGACCACGGCGACACCGGCCTCGTCCGCGAGGCGCCGGATGTCCAGCAGGGCGCCGAGCCCGCTCGAGTCGCAGAACGTCACGCCGCCGAGGTCGAGGACGAGGCGGGGCGGCGGCTCCTCCTGCAGCGCGGCGCCCACGTCGTCGACGAGGGCGGTGCGGACCGTGATGTCGAGCTCGCCCGACACGCGCACGAGGAGCTCGTCCGAGCTCCGTGCCACGTCGGTGTGGAAGGCCTGAGACATGGGCTACCTGGGTGGTCGCGCCGGCTCGCGCCGGGTGGGCCGTCGAATTCTGCCCCAGCGGCGGCGCCTCGGCCACACCTCGCGTGGTGCGGCCGCTCCCGACTGTCGCAGGCGATGCGTACGCTCGTTCGCACGGTGAGGGGGCGTCCCCCGTCGGGGCCGCCGCCACGAGGGAGGATCGCACGATGCAGCAGGGCCGGACAGCCGACGCCGGTGGGGCCGACGCCGACGCGCTCGTCGAGGCCGCCGTCGCCGCGGCGGCCGCCGGCGACGCCGCGCCCCACCTCGACGCGCTCGTGCGCCGCGGCAGGACGGGCGACGGTGCCCGGGCGGTCGACCGGGCCCTCGGCCGGGTGCTGGTCGACGGGCTGGCCGGCGCCTGGCGGCGGGGCTGGCAGCCCGCGGACCTGCACCGGGTGATCGAGCGCCGTGCCGGTCGGCGGCACGCGCGGCTGGCGGCCGAGGCCATCGGGCGCGAGGCGCAGCGCCACCCCGTGCGGGCGCTGCCGCCCCGGTGGCGCCTGCAGCTCGACGCCATCGGCGCGGCCGACCGGAGCCGGTCCACCGGCGACGGCTGGGTGCTGGTCGCCGCCGCTGGCGGCCGCGGCGAGCAGTGGCTGCGGCGCGCCGTCGAGGTCGCGGTGGCCACGGCCGCCCTGGTGCGCTCGCTGCCGTCGCTGCCGCTCCTGGGGCCGGTGCCCGGCGAGCCCGGCGCGACCGTGGCTCCGGGCACGGGGGCCGCGTGGCCCGCCGAGGCGGTCGGCGTCGACCCCCGGGTTCTGCGCAGGGTCACGGCGCTGCTGGCCAAGGCCGAGTCGACCACCTTCCCGGACGAGGCCGAGGCGCTCACCGCCAAGGCCCAGCAGCTGATGACCCGCCATGCGCTCGACCGGGCCCTCCTCGACGCCCACCGGGGGTCGGGGGCCCGGGTCGCGGCCCGGCGCATCGGCATCGACGACCCCTACGCACGGGCCCGCTTCCTGCTGCTGGCCGCCGTGGCCGAGGCCAACCGCTGCCGGGCGGTGTGGACGCGCCGGTGGTGGTTCGCCACGGTGTTCGGTGACGAGGCCGACCTCGACGCGGTCGAGCTGCTCTTCACGTCGCTGCTCGTGCAGGCCACCCGGGCGATGGTCGCCGAGCGACCGCCCGCCCGCTCGCCGGGGGCGACCCGCTCGTTCCGGCAGTCGTTCCTCGTCGCCTTCGCCGGCCGCATCGCCGAGCGGCTGGCCCGCGCGGCCGAGGACGAGGTGGCCCGGCGAGGCGACGGCGCGGGGGCCCTCGTCCCGCTGCTGCAGGCCCGCCGCGACGCCGCCGAGGCCGCGCTGCGGGCCGCCTTCCCCGAGGTGCGCACCACCCGGGTGACCGCCCGCGACCCGGCCGGCTGGGCCGCCGGGGTGCGGGCCGCCGACCGGGCCCAGCTCGACGGCTCCCGAACGCTCGCCGACCGTGACCCCGGCCAGCTCGGCCGGTGACCGCGCCGGGCGGCACCCCGGCCACCCGGCGCTCGGGCGGTCCTCAGGCCTCCCCGAGCGCCACCCGGGTGGCCCACGGGTAGTCGGCCTTGCCGCTCGGCGAGCGCTGCAGCACCTCGACCAGGTGCAGCTCCCGGGGCACCTTGTATCCGGCGATCCGCGTCCGGCAGTGCTCCTGGACCGACTCGAGGGTCGGCGTCATCCCGGGGCGGGGCTGCACGACGGCGGCGACCCGCTGCCCCCAGCGCTCGTCGGGGACGCCGACGACGACGGCGTCGTAGACGGCCGGGTGCGACTTGACCGCCGCCTCGACCTCCTCGGGGTAGATCTTCTCGCCCCCGGAGTTGATCGACTGCGACCCGCGGCCCAGCAGCGTGATCGACCCGTCGGCCTCGACCGTGGCCATGTCGCCGGGGATGACGTAGCGGGTGCCGTCCACCTCGACGAAGGTCTCCGCCGTCTTGACCGGGTCGTTGAAGTACCGCAGCGGGAT
>DATGPY010000069.1:0-8567 GCA_035304465.1 Acidimicrobiales bacterium
GGCGCTCTGGAACAGGTCGCGGACCCGGCTGGCGCCGACGCCGACGAACATCTCCATGAAGTCGGAGCCGGTCACCGACAGGAACGGCACGCCGGCCTCGCCGGCCACCGCCCGGGCGATGAGGGTCTTGCCGGTGCCCGGGGGGCCGACGAGGAGCACGCCCTTGGGGATGCGGGCACCGATCTCGGCGAACCGCTCGGGGTGCTTGAGGAAGTCGACGACCTCCTTGATCTCCTGCTTGACCCCGTCGTAGCCCGCCACGTCGGCGAAGGTCGTGCCCGGGCGCTCGGTGGAGTACGTCTTGGCCTTGGAGCGCCCGATCGACATGATGCTGCCCATCTGGCTCTGGGCCCGACGCTGCAGCAGCCAGAAGATGCCGATGAAGAACGCGATCGGCAGCAGGATGGGCAGCAGCGAGTCGAGGATGGACGGCTGCGGGTTGGAGAACTCGACCTCGACGTCGTGGTCGCGGAAGAGCGCCAGGTCCTCCTCCGGCGGCTCGACGGGCCCGTTGGAGGTGACCTCGGTGCCGTCGGTCAGCGTGCCGTCGATGTCGCCGCCGTCGTTCGACCAGGTGATCTCCTCGACCTGACCGGCGGCGACCTTCTCCCGCAGATCGGAGTACGGGATCTTCGTGCGGTCGTCGGTGGAGAACAGGCTCGGCAGCAGGAACATCGCGACGAGCGCCCCGGCGAGCACCCAGATGGCCCACCGTGGCATGGGCGACTGGCCGTCACGGCCCCCGGGACCCGGCCCGCGCGAGCGCCCCGGCGAGGGGGGCGGTGGCGGGGGAGGGGGTGGCTGCTGGCTCATGCAGGACAGGATACGGGGCCGGACCTGCCGACCGGCCACGGTCGCGCCCCGCACGTGCAGGCGCTTCGGAGCGCGGTCGCCGGCCACGTACGCTGGCCCGGTGGCCGAACCCGACCAGATCGCGGCCGAGCCCGGCGAGCGCCTGCCGCCACGGCTCGGCGTCGTCGCCGCCGCCGTCGGCTGGGTGGTCGCGATGCTCTGCGGCAGCGTGACGGCCGCGGTCGCCGCCGAGGCCAGCGGCACCCCCCTCGACGCGATCGACGAGATGCCGCTGTCGTGGTTCGCCTTCGCCCAGACCGGCCTGTGGCTCGGCCTCCTGGGGGCGCCGCTCCTCGCCACCCGCCTGGTGCGCACCGACCTGCGGCGGGAGCTGGGGCTGCGGGCCGAGCCGGCCGACCTGGCCGTCGGCGGGATCAGCGGCCTGATCGGCCAGTTCGCCATCATGGCGCTGATCTACGTGCCGCTGAGCTGGGTGACCGACATCACCCCGGAGGAGATCTCCGAGCCGGCCCGCGGCATCACCGACCGGGCCGACGGGCTGCTCGGCGTCGCCCTCCTCGTGCTGATCGTGGGGGTGGGGGCGCCGATCGTCGAGGAGATCTTCTGGCGGGGCCTGCTGCAGCGGTCGCTCGTGCGGGCCGTCGGGCCCGCCTGGGGGATCGGCGTGACCTCGGTCGCCTTCGGGGCGGCCCACTTCGGGCTGCTCCAGATCCCGGGCCTGGCCGCCGCCGGCCTGCTGTTCGGCGTGCTGGCCCACCGCGCGCAGCGGTTGGGCCCCGCCATCGCCTGTCACCTCGTGTTCAACCTCACCGCCGTCGTGGTGCTCCTCGTCGGGGACTGACGCCCATGGCGGCCTGCGACCACCACCGGAGTGGCTGAGCGTGCTGGAGGACGATCGGGACGTGCCCGCGCCGCACGACGACGCCGCACCCGTCGCCGAGCACCCGGACGACGAGGTCGGCGCCTGGCCGGACGGGGTCGGCGGCGAGGACCCCGACGACGCCGAGCGGGACCGGCGGGCCCGGGCGGTCCGGGCCGTCGTTGACGTGCTCGTCGTCGGCGCCTGCGTGCTGTTCACGCTGTGGCACCTGCAGCCGGACCTGTTGGTCGAGGACACGATCCCGGCCGGCGGCGACATGGGGGCGCACGTGTGGGGCCCGGCCCACCTGCGCGACCACCTGCTGCCCCGGGGGCAGGTCGCCGGCTGGTCGGACGCCTGGTACGCCGGCTTCCCCGCCTACCAGTTCTACATGGTCGTGCCGGCGCTCCTGATCGTGTACGTGAACGCCGGCGTGCAGGGCTGGGCGGCGCTGCTGCCCGCGGCCGTCGCCGTCGCCGCCACGGTCGTCGCCGTCCGCGGCCGGCGGCCGGTGGTGCGCTGGGGCGCCGTCGCGGCGGCGGTCGTCGCCCTCGGGCTGGCGGGCCTGCCCTACGGCGTGGCCTTCAAGCTGGTGTCGGTGAGCGGCGTGCTCACCCTGCCGGTCGCCGCCTACGCGTTCGGCCGCCTGGCGGGGGCGCGCTTCCCGACCCCGGCGGTCTTCGCGGTGTTCACGCTGCAGTTCCTCTTCTACCGGGGCTACTCGATCTACGGCGGCAACATCGCCTCGACCCTGGCGGGCGAGTTCTCGTTCGCGATGTCGCTCAGCCTGGCGCTGGTCTACGCCGGGGTGGTCCTGCGCGGGCTCGCCACCGGCCGGCACCGGGCGCTGGCGGCGGTCCTGCTCGCCCTCACCGGGCTGTGCCACATCATCCCGGCGTTCTGGGCGCTGGGGCTCACCGCGCTGGCGGTGGCGGTCCGGTTCCGGGCCACGACCGCGGGGCTGCGCGCCGGGGCCCCGGTGGTCATCGGCGGGGTGTCCGCGCTGGGGGTGCTGGCGGCGGTCGCCGTCGCGATCGGCGGCACCGGCGGGACCGTCGGGCTCGTCGCCGCGGGGCTGGCGGTCGCGGTCCTGCTCGCCGGGCTGTCGCTCGTCTCCGAGAGCGTCCGGTGGCTCGTGCCGGTCATGGTCGTCGGCGGCCTGCTGTCGATGTGGTGGGTGGCGCCGTTCTACCTGCGGTCCGACTACGTGAACGACATGGGGTGGGAGAAGCTGCCCCGCCCCGACGAGGAGCTGTCGCGCTTCGACGAGTGGCGCCAGCACCTCATGCCGTACGCCACGCCCGACGTCGACCTGCGCTGGGTGTTCGCGCTGGCGCTCGTCGGCACCGGCCTCGCCGTGGCCCGGCGCCTGCGGGTGGGGATCTTCCTCGCGCTGGCGACGGTCGCCGTCGGGGTGGCGTTCGTCGTGCTGCCCGAGGGCCGCCTGTGGAACGGCCGCCTGCTGCCCTTCTACTACCTGACCGCCATGCTGCTCGCGGGGCTGGCCGTCAGCGAGCTCGTGCGCACGATCGCCGACCTGGTGCGCGGACCGCGCCGGGCCCCGGTGACCGCCGGGGTGCCGGTCGCCCTGGGGACGCTGGCGGTCGTCCTCGTCGTCGTGGGCGTCCCCCTCGGGCAGCTGACCTACACCCGGGCGATCGAGGGCGGCTACCAGTGGCCCCGGTTCTCGCCGTGGAAGGTCACCGCGACGCCGGCGAGCTTCGTGCCGTCCTGGGCCCGGTGGAACTACAGCGGCTACGAGCTCAAGCCCACCTACCGCGAGTACCGCGACGTCGTCACGACGATGGCCGACCTCGGCGAGCAGCGCGGCTGCGGGCGGGCCTTCTGGGAGTACGACAAGGAGCTGCTCGACAGCTACGGCACGCCCATGTCGCTCATGCTGCTGCCGCACTGGACCGACGGCTGCATCCGGTCGATGGAGGGCCTGTACTTCGAGGCGTCGGCCACGACGCCGTTCCACTTCCTCGTGCAGGTCGAGCTGTCGACCGCCCCGAGCGCCGCCCAGCGCGACCTGCCCTACGGCAGCTTCGACATCGACAAGGGGGTCGACCACCTGCAGATGATGGGGGTCCGCTACTACATGGCGACCTCCGAGAGCGCGATCGCCCAGGCGCGCTCGCACCCCGACCTCACCGAGGTCGCGTCGTCGGGGCCGTGGGTGATCTTCGAGGTCGCCGACAGCCCGCTGGTCGAGCCGCTGGTCAACGAGCCCGCCGTCGTCGAGGGGCTCGACGGCAGCCACGCCGACTGGGTCGAGCTGCCGCGCGACGAGCTCGACCGCTTCGGCGGGCCGGCGATCCGCTGGTTCACCGATCCCGCCCGCTGGTCGGTGCCGATCGCCGAGTCGGGGCCGCCCGGGTGGCAGCGCATCGGCCGCGACGAGGTGCCCGAGGTCCGGCCGCTGGAGGCCGTCGAGGTGCGCGAGGTCGAGTTCGAGGACGAGCGCATCCGCTTCGAGGTCGACCAGGTCGGCGTGCCGGTGCTGGTCAAGGTCTCGTACTTCCCCAACTGGCGGGCGACGGGGGCCGAGGGCCCCTGGCGGGTGGCGCCCAACTTCATGGTCGTCGTCCCCACCGACACCGAGGTCGAGCTCACCTACGGCCGCACACCGGTCGAGTACCTGGCCTACGCGCTCACGCTGGCGGGCGTCGCCGGCCTCGTGCTGCTCGCCCGGCGGCCGCCCTACCGGTTCGGCACGCCGCCACAGGCGCCCGGCGAGGACGACGACGGCGAGGCCGTGGCCCTCGACGACCCGGGCGCGTGGGAGGAGGACGGCGCCGACCCGTGGGGGGAGGACGGCGCCGACCCGTGGGAGCCCGGCGACGACCCGGCCGCCGAGCGCGCCTGGAGGTCGGGCTGACGGGCCGGCTCCGGCGGCTCGCCGTCCTGGCGCTCGTGCCGACGGCGGTCGACGTCGGGCTGCTCGTCGTGTTCCGACAGCGGCTCGGCTGGATCCTCGTCCTCGCCGACCTGGCGGCCATCGCCGCGGCGAGCGTCGTGTCCTACCTCCTGCACCGGGTCGTGACCTTCCGCAGCGACCCCTACGTCCGGTGGGTCGAGGTGCCGGCCGCCTTCGTCGGCGTCGCCGCGCTGTCGGCGGCGGTCGACGTGCTCGTGCTGCGGGGGCTGTACGCGGGCACGGGGTTCGGCTCGACCCCCGCGCTGGTCGAGGCCAAGCTCGTCGCCCTCCTCGTCGCCGGCGCCGTCCGGCTCGCCGGCTACCGCTGGGTGCTGCTCGCCGAGATGACCCGGTCGCGGCGGGTGCGCTGGCAGCGCCCGCCGGCACCCGGGGACCTGCGGCTCAGCGTCGTCCTGCCCGCGTACTGCGAGGCCGACCGGATCGGGGGCGCGGTCCGCCGGCTGCAGGACGAGCTGGCCGACGTCGCCGCCGACGGCGGTCTGGAGGTCGTGGTCGTCGACGACGGCTCGACCGACGGCACGGCGGAGGCGGCGCTCGCCGCCGGGGCCACCCAGGTCGTCGTGCAGCCCCGCAACCGGGGCAAGGGGGCGGCCGTCCGGGCGGGGGTGCTGGCGGCGCGCGGCCGCACGGTCGTGTTCACCGATGCCGACCTCGCCTACGGGCCCGACCAGGTGCGGCGGGTGCTGGCGGCGGTGGAGTCCGGCTGGGACGTCGCCATCGGCGACCGCCGCCACCCCGAGGCCCGGATGCTCGTGCGGCCGTCCCGGCTGCGGGCCTGGGGCAGCCGGGCGATCAGCTGGCTCAGCTACGCGGTGCTGCTCGGCAGCTTCCGGGACACGCAGAGCGGGCTGAAGGGCTTCCGCTCCGACGTCGCCCGCTTCCTCTTCTCCCGCACCCGGGTCGACGGCTTCGCCTTCGACATCGAGGTGCTGCACCTCGTCGAGCGCTTCGACCTGTCGCTCACCGAGGTCCCCGTCGAGGTGGCGAACCCGCCCCGCTCGACGGTCTCCGCCATCCGGGACGCGCTCCAGCTCGTCGTCGACATGTTCCGCATCCGGCACCGGGCGGCCGCCGGCGAGTACGAGGCCGACGGCGACCTGCCGCCGGTGCTGGCCGGCAGCGCGCCCACCGCCGGCGGCTGACCCCTCGCGGTGGGGGCCGGCGCCGCCGCCCGGACTAGGTTGGTCGCCCCATGGCGGATCTCGACGCGCTCGACGTGATCTTCAAGGCCTACGACGTGCGGGGCACGGTGCCGGACCAGCTCGACGCCGAGCTCAGCCAGCGCATCGGCGCCGCCTTCGCCCGCTTCGTCACGACCACCGGGGGCGGGGCCGACCGCGTCGTCGTCGGGCGCGACATGCGGCCGAGCGGCGTCGAGCTGGCCGCCGCCTTCGCCGAGGGCGTCCAGCGCCAGGGGCTGGACGTCGTCGACGTCGGGCTGTGCTCGACCGACCTGCTGTACTTCGCCTCCGGCCGGCTCGACGCGCCGGGGGCGATGTTCACCGCCTCGCACAACCCCGCCGAGTACAACGGCGTGAAGCTCTGCCTGTCCGGCGCCCGCCCGATCGGCCAGGACACCGGCCTCGCCGAGATCAAGGGCCTGGCCCGGTCCGGTGTCGGCACCCCGGCCACCTCGCCGGGTCGCGTCGAGCAGATCGACCTGCTCGACGAGTTCGCCGAGCACGTGCGCAGCTTCGTCGACACCTCGGCGCTGACCCCGCTCAAGGTCGTGGCCGACACCGCCAACGGCATGGGCGGCCTGGTCGTGCCCCGGGTCTTCGCGACGCTGCCGTTCGAGCTCGAGGTGCTCTACGGCGAGCTCGACGGCACGTTCCCCAACCACCCGGCCGACCCCATCCAGCCCGAGAACCTGCGCGACCTGCAGGCCCGCGTGCTCGAGACCGGCGCGGACGTCGGCCTGGCCTTCGACGGCGACGCCGACCGGGTGTTCCTGGTGGACGACAAGGGCGAGCCGCTGTCGGGCTCGACCACCACCGCCATCGTGGCCAAGAGCGTCCTCGAGAAGGAGCCCGGCGCCACCATCCTCCACAACCTCATCTGCTCGAAGGCCGTGCCCGAGGTCATCGAGGAGAACGGGGGCGTGCCGGTCCGCACCCGGGTCGGGCACTCGTTCATCAAGGCGGTCATGGCCGAGACCGGCGCCGCCTTCGGCGGGGAGCACTCGGCGCACTACTACTTCCGCGACAACTACCGGGCCGACTCGGGCTGCATCGCCGCGCTGATGGTGCTCGAGCAGATCTGCAAGGCGGGCGTGCCGCTGTCGTCGCTGCGCAAGCCGTTCGACCGCTACGCGGCCTCCGGCGAGATCAACACGCGGGTCGACGACGCCCAGGAGGTCATCGAGCGGGTGGCGGCCGCCTACCCCGACGCCCACCAGGACCGGCTGGACGGCCTCACCGTCGACAACGGCGACTGGTGGTTTAACCTCCGGCCGTCGAACACCGAGCCGCTGCTGCGGCTGAACCTCGAGGCGCCCACCCGGGAGGCGTGCGACCGCCACGTCGCCGAGGTGCGGGCGCTGATCACCGACAAGGGTTGACCATGGCACTCGATGCACAGCTCCTCGAGATCCTCGCCTGCCCGGAGGACAAGGGGCCGCTGCTCTACTTCCCCGACGAGGACGCGCTCTACAACCCCCGCCTGCGCCGGCGCTACCCGATCCGGGAGGACATCCCGATCATGCTCGTCGACGAGGCGGAGACGGTCGACGAGGCCGAGCACCAGCGGCTCGAGGCGAAGGCGGCGGCCGAGGGCATCAGGCCGACCTTCGAGGCCTGATGGCGGCGATCGGCCCCGACACCCTCGACAGCCTCGACATGTTCGGGGTGACCGCCGCGTTCCCCGAGCAGGTCGAGGCGGCGGTCGAGGCGGCGGCGAGCGTCGAGGGGCTGCCGGCCGCCGAGGACGTCGACAACGTCGTCGTGCTCGGCATGGGCGGCAGCGGCATCGCCGGCGACGTGCTGGCGGCGGTCGGCGGGCCGTTCGTGCCGGTGCCGATCGTGGTCGCCAAGGGCTACGCCCCGCCGTCGTTCGTCGGGCCGGGCACGCTCTGCTTCGCCGTGTCCTTCTCGGGCAACACCGAGGAGACCCTCGAGGCGGCGCAGGCGGCAGCCGCCGCCGGCGCCCGCATGGTCGTGGTCACCACCGGCGGCGAGCTGGGGGCGATGGCGCCCGGCTGGCAGGCGCCCGTCGTGCCGCTGCCGGACGACATCCCCATGCCCCGGGCCGGCCTGGGCGCGATGGCCGTGCCGCTGCTGCTCCTGCTCGAGTCGGTGGGGCTGTTCCCCGGGGCGCGCGCCTGGGTCGACGCCGCGGTGGCGCAGCTGCGCCGGCGGCGCCCGGCGCTGGTCGACGGCGAGCTCGGCGTCCGGCTCGCCCGGGCCATCGGGCCGACGATCCCGCTGGTCGTCGGCGCCGGGCCGCTGGGGGCGGTGGCCGCCCAGCGGTGGAAGGCCCAGGTGAACGAGAACGCCAAGGCCCCGGCCTTCGTCGCCGCCCTGCCCGAGATGTGCCACAACGAGATCGCCGGGTGGGGCCAGCACGGCGACGTCACCCGCCAGGTGTTCACGCTCGTCGAGCTGCGCCACGACGAGGAGCACCCCCAGGAGCTGCGCCGGTTCGAGCTGGTGCGCGACCTGATGGCCGAGGTGGTCCACGACGTCGTCGAGGTGCGGGCCGAGGGCGAGGGGCCGCTGGCCCAGCTGTTCGACCTGACCTTCACCGGCGACGTCGTCTCGCTGCACATGGCCTACCGGGCCGGCGTCGACCCGGGGCCCATCGCCGTCCTCGACGACCTCAAGCGGGCGCTCGCCGGGCGCTGACCGGCGGCGCCGCCGGGCGGCGGGGCCACGCTCGCCCCGGATTCACTAGCCTCCCCGGCGAAGGGGGTGCTGGGGTCGATGGCGGACACCGACACCGTGACGGCCGCGGACG
>DATGPY010000070.1:0-11478 GCA_035304465.1 Acidimicrobiales bacterium
CCTCTACTCGTGCTTCCCGTCGGCCGTGCAGATCGCGGCGGCGGAGATCGGCCTCGACCTCGACCGACGGCTCACGGTCACCGGCGGCCTGTCGTTCGCGGGCGGGCCGTGGAACAACTACGTGACCCACGCCATCGCCACGATGGCCGGGGTGCTGCGGGACGACCCCGGCGCGCTCGGCCTCGTGACCGCCAACGGCGGCTACGTCACCAAGCACGCCCTCGGCCTCTACTCGACCGAGCCGCCGGCCGGCGGGTTCCGTTGGGCCGACGTGCAGGACGAGGTCGACGCCCTCCCCACCCGGGCGGTGTGCGAGGAGCTCGACGACACCGTCGAGGCGACCGTCGAGTCGTGGGTCGTGCAGCACGCCCGGGACGGGGCGCCCGAGCGCACCCTGGCCTCGTGCCTGCTGGCCGACGGCCGGCGGGTCTGGGCCACCAGCGACGACGAGGCGACCGTGGCCGAGATGCGCTCGGGCACCGAGCAGATCGGCCGGCGGGTCAAGGTCGACCCGGCCGGCACGCTGCTGCTCTGAGCCCGCTCAGGCCGTCAGCTCGCGCAGCTTCTGCTGGAACGCCTGCTGCTCCGGCGTCGGCGCGCCGCCGGCGGCCTGCATCGACATGAGCTTGGTCATGTCGCCCTCGACCTTGATCTGGCCGGACATGAACGCCTGCATGGCCGCCTGCTGGTTGCCGTCGATGAACATCGCCTTGGCGACGTCGTAGGGCACGGTCACCTTGGTCGGCGCGTCGTCGACGTGCCCCCGCTCGAACTGGCCGCCGGCGAGGTGCACCTCGGTGTCGCCGTTCGGGCCGCCCGACACCGTGATGTTGAGCCGCAGGTCCTTCATCGCCGGCGACGGCTCCGGCGCCTCGTCGCGCAGCGCCTCCACGGCGGTGAACCACTCGTCGGACAGGAAGGTGTGGGCCATCGTCGTCTGTTCCTCTCTCGGGTCGCGCCCGGCCACCTCGGCCGGCTCCGGTGAGGGGGATGCTGGCACAGCGGCGGCCCGTCCGCTCGCGTGCTGGCAACGGGCGTTGCCCGAACGCGACGGCCCCCGTCAGGCGGAGGCCACCGTGCCCGGCGCGTGCTTGGCCAGCACCGCCTCGGCGGCCGCCTCGCTCGCGGCCACGGCCCGCACGACGTAGCTGGCGGCGCCGTGGGCGACGTCGTCGATGTCGAGCTCGTGGCGGCCGTCGGCCGTGCGGCTCTCGGCGTAGAGCATGACGTAGGAGTAGACGACCCCGGCGTTGACGTGGGCGAAGGTGGCCGGGTCACCGTCGCGCACGACGCCCCGCCGCTGGCCCTCGGCCAGCAGCGCGGTGGCCTCGTCGGCCTGGATGCGCTGCGTGCGGGCCCGGGTCTCGCGCCGCCGCCGGTCGCCCCGGGCCTGGTCGGAGATGATGCCGTAGAGCCGGTAGTTGCCGGCGATGAACCGCACCGAGGCGGCGGTGCCCACGTACAGCCGCTCGAGCGGGTCGTCGATGCCGGCGATGGCCCGCCCCTGCGCCCGCCGCAGCCGGTGGCTCATGTCGACGACGATCTCGTCGAACAGCTTCTCCTTGTTCTCGAAGTACCAGTAGACGAGGCCCTTGGCCACGCCCGCGGCGGCGGCGATGTCGACCATGCGGGTGTCCTCGTAGCCCCGCTCGGCGAACAGCAGCTCGGCGTGGTGCAGCAGCTCGGCCTTCCGGTCCCGGCCGTGGCGGGTCAGGCTGCGGTTCTCGGTCGACACCCTCGTCACCGTACCCGTGCCCCGCGGCGGCGTGCGGCATCGACCACGCCCCGCCACCCGGCCCCGACCGTCGGTGACCGGGCCTACGGGACGGTGGAGGACGGCGGTGGGGGCGGCTCCGGGTCGTCCTCGGTCGTCGTGGTGGTCGGCGGCTCGGTGGTCGTGGTGCTTGTGTCGTCCTCGGTCGTCGTCGTCGTCGGCTCCTCGGTCGTCGTCGTCCGGGGCGGCGCCGTGGTCGTCGACCGGGACGGCGACCCGTCGCGCTCGCTCACCGTCGTCGTCGGCGGGTCGTCCGCTGTGGGCGCCGGCCGGCGGGGCGAGAGGTCGGCGTCGCCGAACGTCGTCGACGTGCTCCCGTCGAGCAGCGTCGTGGTCGTCGTCTCGCGCCGGGGCTCGGCGTCGGCCTCGGGCGAGCGCCCGCCGCCGTCGCTCGGCAGCAGCAGCGCCGCGCCGACCACGAGCAGCACCCCGACGACGAGGGCGGCCGCGAGGGCGGCCCGCCGGGCCGCGGGCGGGAGCCGGTCGGTCCACGCGGACGCGGGCCGGTCCTCCCGCCGGAGCGCGATCGTGTCGTCACCGGACGACCCCGGCGCGGACGGGCCCGCGGCCGCCGCGGCCACGGCCACCGCTCCGGTGTCGGCCGGCCGGCCCGCCACGGCCTGCAGGGCGGCGCGCACCTCGGCGGCGTCCGGCCGGGCGTCGGGGTCCTTGGTGAGCAGGGCGCCGATGACCTCGCTCAGCCGCCCCGGGCGCTGCTGCGGCCGGGGCGGCTCGTGCACCACCGCGGTGGCGGTGGCGATCGCCGAGCCGGCGTCGAACGGGGGCTCGCCCTCGACGGCGAAGTAGAGCAGGGCGCCCAGGCCCCACATGTCCGACGCCGGCCCCACCGGCTTCCCGCTGGCCTGCTCCGGCGACATGTACGACGGCGAGCCGATCACCGCGCCCGGGGCCGTCTGCGTGGTCTCGTCCCGCAGCGCGGCGACGCCGAAGTCGGCCAGCTTGACGATGGGCTCGGGGCGGAGGTCGGGCGGCGCCTCCCCTCCCCCGGTGGGGTCGAGCTCGACCAGCACGTTCGAGGGCTTGACGTCCCGGTGGACGATGCCCTGCGCGTGCGCGGCCACAAGCGCGTCGAGGACGCCGAGGCCGATGGCGGCGGCCAAGGGCTCGTCCAGGGGCCCGCGCTCGTGGACGATGGCGGCCAGGCTGGGCGCCCTGACCAGCTCCATGATCAGCCACAGCGCGGCGTCCTGCTCGATGACGTCGTAGACCGCCACGACGTTGGGCGAGCTGATGCGGGCCGTGGCCCGGGCCTCGCGGCGGGCCCGCGACCGGTTCTGCTCGGCATCGGGGGCGTCGGCGACCGGGCCGACCTCGACCTTCTTGATCGCGACCTCGCGCCCGAGGCGCCGGTCGAGGGCGCGGTAGACCACCGACCGGCCCCGGCCGAGCTCGGCCAGGAGCTCGTAGCGGTCGACGAGCACGTCACCGATCCCCGCAGCAGCCATCGTCCCCCAGGATGCCCGGCGCTCAGCCGGCCGCGGGTGCGACGCCCCGACCGTCGGCGGCGCCCCCCTCGGGCGGCGAGGCGGCGTCCGCCCGCCCCGCGGGCGGGCGGACGCGGACCTCGGTGATGGCCCGGCCGTCGACGGCCAGCACCTCGATCGTGCGGCCGGCGACCGTGACCCGGTCGCCCGGGGCTTCGGGCACCCTGCCGAGCTGGTCGAGCACCAGCCCGGCCACGGTGGCGTAGGGCCCTTCGGGCATGCCGTGGACGCCGACGTCGACGAGGTCGTGCACCGGGAAGCGGCCGGGCAGGACCAGCGAGCCGTCGGCCTCGCGCCGGACGCCGACGACGTCGCGGTCGCTCTCGTCGTAGATCTCCCCCACGACCTCCTCGAGCAGGTCCTCGATGGTGACGATACCGGCGGCCGCCCCGTGCTCGTCGACGACGAGCGCCAGCTGCTGGCGCTTGACCTGCATCTCGTGCAGCACGTCGAGCGCCTCGGCGGTCTCCGGGAACGCGAGCACGTCGCCGGCCAGCTCGGCGACCGGCCGGTCGCCCTGGTCGAGCAGGTCGCGCAGGTGGACGACGCCGACGACGTCGTCGAGGTTGCCGTCGTGGGCCACGGGCGCCCGCGAGTGCCCGCTCGCCGCCAGCTCCCGCAGCCCTCGCGAGGCCGGCCAGTCGCTGTCGAGGACGAACACGTCGGGGCGGGGGCGCAGCACCTCGTCGAGCGTGCGCTCGGAGATCTCGAAGGCGCCGTCGAGGATCAGGCGCTGCATGGGGGTGAAGGTCGCCTGGCGACCGACCATCTCCCGGAGCTCGGCCTCGGTGATCGCCTCCCGCTGCACGTGCGGGTCTCCGCCCAGCAGCCGCACGGCCAGGTCGGTCGACCGGGACAGCAGCCAGACGGCGGGGCGCGCGACCGTCGAGAGCAGCCACAGCGGGCGGGCGGCGACCAGCGCCCAACCCTCGGCCCGCTGCATGGCGATCCGCTTGGGCGCCAGCTCGCCGAGCACGAGCGTGACGTACGAGAGCAGGAGCGTCACGACGACGACCGACGCCGGCCGGGCGACGTCGCCGAGGAACGACAACGGCTCCTCCAGCGGCTCGGCCAGCGAGACGGCGGCGGCCGCCGAGGCCAGGAACCCGGCCAGCGTGATGCCGATCTGGATCGTGGCCAGGAAGTTGTTGGGGTCGCGCGCCAGGCGAACGACCAGCGCACCCGTGGCCGATCGCTGCTCGAGCTGTCGCAGCTGCCCCTCCCGCAGCGTCACGAGCGCCATCTCGGTGCCCGCGAACGCGGCGTTGAGCAGCACGAGGACGGCCACCAGCGCCAGCTGGGGCCAAGGGCCGCTCACGGCCTGCTCCCGGGGTCGGGTGGAGGTTGCGAGGGTCGTCTCACGGTGGGATGGCCATGGTAACGAGCCCGGCCCGGGCAGGCGCCGCCTAGGCGCCCTGCCGCAGCGCGGCGCGCACCTGGACCGGATCGTCGAGGTCAACCGTATCCGGGTCGATGCCCATCCCCGCGAGGTGGTCGCGCAGCAGCTCGTGGTGCGAGCGCACGACGGCGCCGGGGGGTGGCCGGAACTCCCGGTCGTCGACGGGGGCGTCGACGACCAGGTCGGTCAGCGCCAGCCAGGAGCACATCCGGCCCGCCGCGTATCCCTCGTGCCGGAGCATGATCCCGGTCGCCCGGTCGAACCACAGCCGGTGCTCGACGCCCGCCAGGTCGCGGTGCAGCAGGGGCTGGGGCCCGGCCCGCGCCGCCGGGTCGGCGGGTCGGGCCCGGACCACCCAGCAGGGCCGCCCCTCGATCTCGTCGTCGGCGGGCGCGCCGAGCTCCAGGCCCTCCAGGAGGGGAGCCGGGTGGATGCAGCTGCCGACGACGCCGCCGTCGTGGATCGAGGCGCGCGTCGGCGGGCGCTCGGTCACGAGCGTGCTGGTGCCGACCCAGCTGCGCTCGCCGTCGCTGACCGCCAGGTGGCCGCGGCCGACGACCCGCCAGCGGTCCGGCGGCGCGACGACGACGTACCAGGACGCCAGCACCTCGGGGCCCTGGTCGCCGGGCGGGCTGCCGGGCGCCAGCGCCGGTCGGCGGGCGTGCGCGGCGGCGACGAGGTCGCGCTGGACCCACGTCGTCAGGGCCCCTCGCAGCGTGCGGAGCCCGGCGGGGGCGGCGGTCACGAGGGCGCGGAGGTCTCCCGCTGTTCCCATGCGGGCGTGACAGTAGACACACCGGCGGCCGCGTGCCGCGTGTGACACCCGGTGTGTCCGGTGCGCGCTAGGCGCGTTCGGCTGCCGCCCGCACCTCGTCGAGGGGCAGCGACCCCGCGCGCAGCAGCCGCCACGGCGCCGCGGTGGCGTCCACGACCGTCGAGGGCGGTGCCGCGCACCGGCCGCCGTCGACGACCAGGTCGACGGGCCCGAGGGCGTCCGCCGCCTCCCGGGCGGTCGCCGGGGTCGGCGCCCCGTGGGGGTTGGCGCTCGTCGTCGCCAGCGGCCCGACCGCCGCGGCCACGGCCCGCACGAAGGCGTGGTCGGGGCAGCGCACGCCGATGGTGTCCTCCGGGGTGCCGAGCGCGTAGCGGAGGCCGGGCCGCCGGGGCAGCACGAGGGTGAGCGGGCCCGGCCACAGGCGCATGGCGATGCGGCGGACCTCGTCGGTGACGGCGGCGGGGGCCGCCAGGCCCAGGGCGTCGCCGGGGGTGGCGCACAGCACCGCGATCGGGGTGTCCCTCCCCCGCCCCTTCAGCGTGAAGAGCCGGTCGGTCGCACCCCGGTCGTCCGGCAGCGCGGCGAGCCCGTAGACGGTGTCGGTCGGCAGCACGACGACGCCGCCGGCCCGCAGGACCGCGGCGGTCCGCTCGACGACATCGGCCGGTGCGGCGTCCGGGCCCGGGAGGGCGAGCGCCGTCACCATCGGGCGAGCAGCACCCGGTCGCGACCGGCCAGGTCGGGCCAGACGGTGGCGACGGGGAACCCGGCCCGCCGGGCCAGCGACCGGGCCCGGGCGGTCTGGTGGGGCGCCATCTCCAGCAGCAGGGCACCGGGGCGGGCGAGCCACCGGGGCGCCTCGGCCACGATGTGCTCGACCGCCTCCAGGCCCGACGGCCCCGGCACGAGGGCCGTGCGGGGCTCCCAGTCGCGCACCTCGTCGGGCAGGTCGGCGACCTCGTGCTCGGCGACGTACGGCGGGTTCGACACGATGACGTCGACGCGGCCCACCAGCTCCTCGGGCAGCGCGTCGAACCAGGCGCCGGCGGCCAGGCGCACCCGGGTGGCGGCCCGCCCGAGGCCGGCCAGGTTGGCCCGGGCCACGGCGAGGGCCTCGTCGGACACGTCGGTCCCCCACACCTGGAGGCCGGGGCACTCGACCGCCAGCGACAGGGCGATGGCGCCCGACCCGGTGCCGAGGTCGACGACGGTCCGGGCGCCGAGGCGCCGGCACTCCTCGACCGCCATCCCCGCGAGCACCTCGGTCTCCGGCCGGGGGATGAGGACCCGGCGGTCGACGTACAGGTCGAGCGTGCGGAACTGCCACCGGCCGAGCGCGTACTGCAGCGGCTCGCCGGCCTCCCGCCGGGCCAGCATCGCCTCCAGGTGGGTGGCGCCCCGGACCGTGGCGGGACGGTCGAGGGCGACGGTCAGCTCGCCCGGCGACAGGCCGGTGGCCCGCTCGAGCAGCCACCGGGCCTCCTGGGCGGGGTCGTCGACGCCGACGGCGGCCAGCCGGGCCCGGGCGTCGCGCAACAGCTCGCCCCACGTGCGCACGTCGCCGTCGGGCGCGGTGCCGGGCCGTCCTGGCGCGGCCCCCGTGCGCTCGGTCGGTGCGCCCACGCCTCAGGTGGCCGCGGCCAGGCGCCGGGCCTGCTCGTCGGCGACCAGGGCGTCGCTGATCTCGTCCAGCTCGCCGGCGAGCACCTTGTCGAGCTTGTACACGGTCAGGCCGATCCGGTGGTCGGTGACGCGGTTCTCCTTGAAGTTGTAGGTCCGCACCTTCTCCGCGCGGCCACCCCCGCCCACCTGGTCACGCCGGGTCGCGGAGGCCTCCTCGGCCTGGCGGTCCTGCTCGGCCTTGAGCAGGCGGGCCCGGAGCACGGCGAGCGCCTTTGCCTTGTTCTGCGCCTGGCTCTTCTCGTCCTGCACCGACACGACCGTGCCGGTGGGCAGGTGCGTGATCCGCACCGCGGAGTCGGTGGTGTTGACGCTCTGGCCGCCGGGGCCCGACGACCGGTAGACGTCGATGCGCAGGTCGTTCGGGTCGATCTCGACGTCGACCTCCTCGGCCTCGGGAAGCACCGTGACCGTCGCCGAGGACGTGTGGATGCGGCCCTGGCTCTCGGTCACCGGCACCCGCTGCACCCGGTGGGGCCCGGCTTCGAGGTGCATGCGGGCCCAGACGCCCTCGCCCTTCAGCGCGAAGACCACCTCGTCGAAGCCGCCCAGGTCGGACACCGAGGTGCTGAGCACCTCGACCGTCCACCCCTGGCGGGCGGCGAAGGCCCGGTACATCTCGAACAGGTCGCGGGCGAAGAGGTTGGCCTCCTCGCCGCCCTCGGCACCCCGGATCTCGACGATGACGTTGCGGTCGTCGTTGGGGTCGCGGGGCAGCATGAGCACCCGTAGCTCGTCGGTGAGCCGGGCGATGTCGGCCTCCGCCTCCTCGACCTCGGACCGCAGCAGGTCGCGCTCGGCGGGGTCGGCCTCGGTCAGCATCTCGCGGGCCGTCGCCAGGTCCTCGCGCCGGGCCCGCAGCTCGCGGGCCCGCTGCACGATCGGCTCCAGCTCGCGGTAGCGCTTGGCCGCCTGCTGGTAGCGGCGCTGGTCCGCGATGAGGTCGGGATCGCCGAGGCGCGCCTCGACGTCGCGGAACTCACGGTCCAGCTCTGCCAGGCGATCGAGCACGACGTCGCAGGGTACCGGCGTGCCGCCCGGACGGTCAGCCGGCGGCCCGCCAGTCGCCCTCCAGGGCGACGATGTCGGCGGGGTCGTGCATGCGGGCGGCCAGCCGGCGGACCGTCGGGTGGTCGTCGCGGGCCGGCACGGCGAGGACCAGGCCCGATCGCCGGCCGTCGCCGGCCGCCTCGTCGAGGGCGGCCCGGGTGTCGGCGGCCAGCGGCACGAGGTCGAGCGCGATGCCGACCGCGCACACGACGACGACCCGGCGGCCGTCATCGGTCTCGCCGACGGCGGCGGCCAGGTCGCGGACGGACAGGTTCGGCCGGGGCCGGGTGGTCTCGGCCGGGCGGAGCGAGGCCAGCCCGACCAGCGCGGGGTTGCGGCACAGCACGGCCCGCAGCCAGCGGTCGGGCACGAGCTGGTTCAGCGGGTGGCGGGGCGCGCCGGGCCGCCGGTGCTCGCGCACGATGGCGACCACCCGCTCGAGCTGGGCGGCGAGCGACAGCTCGCCGTGCACCACGGCCGTCAGCTCGCGGTCGGCCTTGCCGACGCCCACCTCGAGCTGCGGCCCGTCGATGGGCACGCCGGCGGTCGTCCGCCCGTGCACGATGCGGGCCACCTCCAGCCCGTCGACCTCGCCGCGCACCATGCCGCCCTCGACGACGACCTCGAGCCCGGCGTCGTTCAGCAGGTCGACCAGCTCCGGCGGGGCGGGCGCGGGCGCGGGTCGGGGCGGCGGGTCGGGCGGGGCGGGGACCAGGGCGGTGCCGTCGACGCGCCACACGGCCGGCCCGTCGGCGAAGTGCGAGGCCTGCCGGGCCACCGTGCCGGCGCCGTCGTCGACCAGCAGGTGCAGCTCGTCGACGCCGTGCCGCTCGCCCCACACGAGCGCGGGCCCGAGCGCCCGGTCGGCGGCCTCGTCGACGAGGACCCAGCCGCGCCGGCCGTCGGGGCCGTCCTCGACCAGGGCGGCCGCGGTGCCGGCCGTCAGCGCCTCGCGCTCGTGGTCACCCCCCCAACGATCGGCGACCAGCCCGCGCAGGCGGGCCTGCTTGAGCGCCGTGGTGCGGTCGAGGTCGGCCCGCGGGCCGTCCACTACTTCTTGCGCTTGCCGTAACGGCGCTCGAACCGGTCGATGCGGCCGCCGGTGTCCACCAGCTTCTGCTTGCCGGTGTAGAAGGGGTGGCACTCGCTGCACAGCTCGACCCGCAGGTCACCCTCCGCCGTCGAGCGGGTGACGAACGTGTTGCCGCACGAGCACACGACGCGGGTCTCGGTGTACTCGGGGTGGATTCCAGCCTTCATCGGGACTCCTGGTGGGAGAGAGGGACCTGCCAGTCTACCGGGGACCGGTCACACGGCCGCCAGGCGGTTGCGGGCGACCTCGTCGAGGAACTCGGCGTTGGTGCGGAACGTCCGCATGCGCTCGATGAGCATCTCCAGCGCCGCGGCGTTGCCGCCCTCGGCCGAGGAGAGCCCGGAGAGCACCCGGCGCAGCGCCCACACGTGCTTGAGCTGGTCGGGCGGGAACAGCAGCTCCTCGTGGCGGGTCGAGCTGCCCTCGACATCGATGGCCGGGTAGATCCGGCGCTCGGCGAGGCGCCGGTCGAGCCGCAGCTCCATGTTGCCGGTGCCCTTGAACTCCTCGAAGATCACCTCGTCCATCTTCGAGCCGGTCTCGACCAGCGCGGTGGCGAGGATGGTGAGCGAGCCGCCCTCCTCGAGGTTGCGGGCCGCGCCGAAGAAACGCTTCGGCGGGTAGAGGGCCCCGGAGTCGACGCCGCCGGACATGATCCGCCCGGTGCCCGGCGCCGCCAGGTTGTACGCCCGGGCCAGGCGGGTGATGCCGTCGAGGATGATGCAGACGTCCCGGCCGTCCTCGACCATGCGCTTGGCCCGCTCGATGGTCAGCTCGGCGACCTGGATGTGCTCCTCGGCGGGCCGGTCGAAGGTCGAGGCGACGACCTCGCTCTCCGGGTTGCGCAGCCACCGCCGCATGTCGGTGACCTCTTCGGGCCGCTCGTCGACGAGCAGCACCATGAGCTTGACCTCGGGGTTGTTCGTCTCGATCGACCGGGCGATCTGCTTGACGATCGCGGTCTTGCCCGCCTTGGGCGGCGAGACGATGAGCCCCCGCTGGCCCTTCCCGATCGGTGCGATGAGGTCGACGATGCGGGCGGTCATGTTGCCCGGGTCGCCGGTCTCCAGCGCCAGGCGCTCGTCGGGAAACAGCGGCGTCAGGTCCTCGAAGCGCCGGCGGTCGCGGGCCTGCTCCGGGTCGAGGCCGTTGACCTTGTCGATGCGCATGAGGGCCGGGTTCTTCTCGTTGCGCAGTGCCGGCCGGCTGGCGCCCCTCACGACGTCGCCCCGGCGCAGGCCGAACTGCCGGACCTGCTTCACCGACACGTAGACGTCGTCCTTGGAGGGCAGGTAGCCGTGCACCCGCAGGAAGCCGTAGCCCTCCTCGCGCAGGTCGAGGAGACCCTCGACCTCGGCGGGCTCGCCGGCGAAGTCCTCGGTGTGGGACTGGTCGTCCTTGCCCCGCCGGCCGCGCCGCCGGCGGCGGCGGTTGCCCGGCTCGGGCGCATCGGGGGTCTCGGCCTTCTGCTGACCCTGCTGCTGCTGGCCCTGCTGCTGGCCGCCGCCCTGGGCCTGCTGGGCCTGCTGGCCCCCGGACGCCCGGCCGCCCTGCTGGCCGTCGCCGTTGCCGCCGGCCCGGGTGGCCCGGTCGCCGTCGCCGGACGGACGGCCACCGGTCGCGGCCTCGGGCGCCTCGGCGGCACCGACCTCGAGCTCCCACTCGGAGGGCGGCTCCTCGTCCGGGCCGCCGGCGGGCGGCGCGGCGGCTGCCGCGGGCTCGTCGGAGGCCTGCCGCCCGGCCTCGGCCTGCGGCGCCTCGGCACGCGCGAGCCGCTCCCCCTCGTCGCCCTTCGCGCCGCCGTCCCCGGCCGAGGTCTCGGCCGGTCCGGCCCCGGCGGCAGACGCCTCGTCACCCCCCTGCTCCCCGCCGCGCGCCGCGCCCCGGCGGGACCCGGCGGCCCGCGGCGACGCGGACCGCCCACCCGACGCCTCGCCCGCTGGCTCGACGCCGGTGAGCTCGAGGATGAGCTGGATGATCTCGGCCTTCCGGGCTCGGGACGGCGGCTTGGCGCCGAGGGCCTGGGCGATGGTGGTGAGCTCCTCGCGGTCCTTGCGCTCGAGGGCGGACCGTTCGAGGGCGCTGGGCTCCACGCTCATCGGTGGCTGTCACCTCACTGCTGACTGGGGGGAGGCCGGCTCGGTGGCCGTGCGCCGGCAGAGGCCGTGTGGGGGTGACACCGGCGTGCGCGGAGCGTCCGAC
>DATGPY010000071.1:0-3177 GCA_035304465.1 Acidimicrobiales bacterium
CCTCCGCAGCGCCGTGCTGAACGGCGCCCGCTCCCACCTGCGGCGCCGGCGCATCCGCGACCGCCACGACGCCCGCCGCACCGCCGCGCCCCCGGTGGACACCCCCGAGGGCGCGCTGCTCGGGCGGGCCGAGCACGAGCGGGTCGTCGCCGCGGTCCGGCGGCTGCCGGCCCGCCAGCGGGAGGCGGTCGTCCTGCGCTTCTACATGGACCTGCCGCTCAGCGAGATCGCGGAGGGCATGGGCGTCTCGGAGGGGGCGGTCAAGACCCACCTGCACCGGGGCCTCGCCGCCCTGGCCCGGCACCTGGGGGAGGGGGAGCGATGAGCCGTCCCGACCACGACCTCTCCGCCCGCGTCGCCGCCGCCCTGCACGCCGAGGCCGAGCGCGCCCCGGTCGGGGCCGACCCCGGCGGCTCGCTCGCGGCCGTGCGCCACCGGGTCCGCCGTTACCGGCGTCGCCGGCGGGTGGCGGTCGCGGGGGTCGCGGCGGTCGCGCTCGCGGCCGCGCTCGTCGTGGCCCTCCCCCGGGGCGACGAGCCCGGCGGCGACGTCGCCACCGAGGCCACGACGAGCGCGCCGCCCGCGAGCGCTCGGCCGACCACGGCGGCCGCCGCGGACGACGCCCCGACGACCACCGCGCCCGCCGCGCCGGACGGGGTCGACCTGCTGGGCCACGAGCCGCTCTGGCCGTTCCAGAGCCGGGAGGAGGCCGACGCGTGGGACCCCGACGCCGGGCACTCGCCCTGGCACGGCGACGCCGAGGCCACCGCGCTGTTCTTCACCGAGAACTACCTGGGCTTCACCGGCATCGACCAGGTGACCATGGCGGACGTGCGCGAGCGCGAGGCGTTCGTCGGCGTCGGCTACGTGCCCGAGCCCGGGGCCGTGCCGGCGACCGCCGCGGTCATCCACCTCGTGCGCTACGGCGAGCGGCCGGACGCCCCCTGGGTCGTGGTCCGGACGGTCGACGATCGGCTGACCATCGACACGCCCCGGCCGGGTGCCGAGCTCGGCTCGCCCCTCGTCGTGGGCGGGACGATCACCGGCGTCGACGAGCGCATCCGGGTGCAGCTCCGCCAGCCGTCGTCCCCCGAGCCGCTCGCCGCGCACTGCTGCATCCCCTCCGGCGGCGAGCGCGCCTGGTGGGAGGTCGAGGTCCCCTTCGACCCGCCGACCGGCGACGTCGTGGCGATCGTGGCCTCCTCGGGCGGGCACGTCCGTGACGTCGAGGTGTTCGCGGTCACCGGTGTCCGCCCCTGACCGCGGCCGCCGCGGCGGACGGGCCGGGCCGCCGGTGACGCCCCTAGCATGGGTCCATGCCGTCGATCGCCGAGCTCGGTGCCCGCGCCAAGGCGGCCAGCCGCGTGCTGGCCACCACCTCGACCGCGACCAAGGACGCCGCCCTCCTGACCGCCGCCGACCTCCTCGTCGAGCGCGTCGACGACGTGCTCGCCGCCAACGCCGAGGACGTCGAGCGCGAGCAGGCGGCCGGCGCGTCCGCCACCGTGCTCGACCGGCTCCGGCTGACGCCGGCGCGGGTGGAGGGCATGGCCGACGGTCTGCGCCAGGTCGCCGCGCTGCCCGACCCGGTCGGCGAGGTGGGGTCGGGATGGACGCGCCCGAACGGCCTGCGCATCTCGACCGTGCGGGTGCCGCTCGGCGTCGTCGCCATCATCTACGAGAACCGACCCAACGTCACCAGCGACGCGTTCGGGCTGTGCCTGAAGTCGGGCAACGCTGCGTTCCTCCGGGGGTCCTCGGGGGCGATCCGGTCCAACGTGGCCATCGCCGGGGTGCTGCGCGAGGCGCTGGCCAAGTCCGGCCTGCCCGAGGACGCGCTGGTGCTCGTCGAGGACACCTCCCGCGAGGCGGCGGTCGAGTTCATGCGGCAGCGCGACCACGTCGACTGCCTCATCCCCCGGGGCGGGCCGTCGCTCATCCGCTCGATCCTCGAGAACGCCACCGTCCCCTACGTCATCGACGGTGACGGCAACTGCCACGTCTACGTCGACGCCGCCGCCGACCTCGACATGGCGGTCGAGGTCGTGGCCAACGCCAAGACGCAGCGCCCGTCGGTGTGCAACGCCGCCGAGACCCTGCTCGTGCACCGGGCGGTGGCCGACCGCTTCCTCCCCCAGGTCGCCCCCCGCCTCGAGGGTGTCGAGCTCGTCGGCGACGAGGCGACCCGCGCCACGCTGGGCGAGGACCGGGTGGCGCCCGCCACCGAGGACGACTGGGCGAACGAGTTCCTCGACCTGAAGCTGGCGATCCGGGTGGTCGACAGCCTGGACGAGGCCATCGACCACATCACCCGCTACGGCACGGGTCACAGCGAGGCCATCGTCACGACCGACCTCCGGGCCGCGGACCGCTTCACCACCGAGGTCGACGCGGCCGCCGTCCTGGTCAACGCCTCGACCCGCTTCGTCGACGGCGAGCAGTTCGGCTTCGGCGCCGAGATCGGCATCTCCACCCAGAAGCTGCACGCCCGGGGCCCCATGGGCCTGCGCGAGCTCACCACCGAGAAGTACGTCGTGCGGGGGGAGGGCCACACCCGCACGTGACCGGGGTCGAGCTGCTGACGGTCGGCCACGGCACGCTCGGCGAGGACGCCTTCGTCGCGCTGCTGCGCGGGGCCGGCGTCGAGCTGCTCGTCGACGTCCGCTCGTACCCCGGCAGCCGCCGCAACCCCCAGTTCGGGCGCGAGCGGATGGCCGCGTGGCTGCCGGCCGCCGGGATCGGCGTGCGCTGGGAGCCCCGGCTGGGCGGCCGGCGGCGGGTGCGGCCCGACAGCCCCCACGTGGCTCTGCGCAACGACGCGTTCCGGGGGTACGCCGACCACATGGCCAGCCCGGCGTTCCGCTGGGCGCTCGACGAGGTGCTGGCCGACGCCGCCCGCCGGCCGACGGCGGTGATGTGCTCCGAGAGCCTGTGGTGGCGCTGCCACCGGCGCCTGCTGGCGGACGCCGCCGTGCTGGTGCGGGGGGCGGCGGTGGCCCATCTCCTGCACGACGGCCGGCGGGTGCCGCACGCCGTCACCGAGGGCGCTCGCCGCGCCGGCGACGACGTGGTCTACGACCTCGGTGGAGACCTGCCCCTGCCGCTGTGACCGGCCGTCCGGGACGCGGCGTCTGGACCGGGTGCACGGCGGGTAGCGCTCGGGGCGGCAGGTCTGGA
>DATGPY010000072.1:0-9084 GCA_035304465.1 Acidimicrobiales bacterium
GGGCTGGGCGGTCAACGGCTTCGCCTCGGTCATCGGCTCGGTGCTGACCACCGTCTTCGCCATGATCGTCGGCTTCCGGGTCGTGCTCCTGCTGTCGGTCGTCGTCTACCTGGTGGCGCTCCTGCTGCTGCGGCGGCTGTACCAGCCCCTCCTCGAGCATCCCCCGGCCGCGGCCGTCGCCACGGTGGGCGGGGACGGTGACGGCAGCGGCGATGCCGAGGCCCAGCTGGTCACCGCGTCCGGCGACGGCGAGGGCCGCGGCGCCGACTGACGGCACCCGGCGCACGCCCGGCCACCGTTCGACTTCGGTCGCCTGGTGACCGGTGGGTAGGCTCGGCCCCGTTGCAGGACGATCGACTCCTTGGGGGATGAGATGGCAGGTTCCGTGATCCTGGCGGGTGCTCGCACGCCGATCGGCAAGCTCTCCGGCGCCCTCGGCAGCTTCGCCGCCACCGACCTCGGCGGCTTCGCCATCAAGGCGGCGCTCGAGCGCGCCGGGGTCGCCCCCGACCAGGTCGACTACGTCTTCATGGGCCAGGTGCTGCAGGCCGGCGCCGGCCAGATCACCGCCCGCCAGGCCGCGGTCAACGCCGGCATCCCCATGTCGGTGCCCGCCACCACCGTCAACAAGGTGTGCCTGTCGGGCCTCAACTCGATCTTCCTCGCGGACCTGCTCATCAACTCCGGTGCCGCCGACATCGTCGTCGCGGGCGGCATGGAGTCGATGACGAAGGCGCCGTACCTGCTCCCCGGGGCCCGCGACGGCTACCGCATGGGCGACCAGACCGTCGTCGACTCGATGATGTACGACGGCCTGTTCTGCGCCTTCGACCGGTGCGCCATGGGCGCGGGCACCGAGAAGTACGCGGCCTCGGCCGGCCTCGCCCGCGAGCCCCAGGACGAGTTCGCCGCCCGCTCGCACGAGCGGGCCGCCGCCGCCATCAAGGACGGCCGGCTCGCCGAGGAGATCGTCCCGGTCGAGGTGCCCCAGCGCAAGGGCGACCCGGTCGTCGTCGACACCGACGAGGGCGTCCGGCCGGGCACCACGGTCGAGGCGCTGGCCAAGCTGCGGCCGGCGTTCGACAAGTCCGGCAACATCACCGCCGGCAACGCGTCGCAGATCTCCGACGGCGGCGCCGCGGTCGTCGTCGCCTCGAAGGCCGCCGCCGAGCGGCTCGGCGTCGAGCCGCTCGGCGAGGTCGTCGGCTACGGCCAGGTGGCGGGCCCCGACCCGTCGCTGCTCACCCAGCCGTCCCGGGCCATCAAGGACGCGCTGGAGCGCTCCGGCCGCTCGCTGGGCGACATCGACCTGTTCGAGATCAACGAGGCCTTCGCGGCCGTGGGCCTGGCGTCGATGGACGACCTCGGCATCTCGGCCGACGTCGTCAACGTGAACGGCGGCGCCATCGCCCTCGGCCACCCCGTGGGCATGTCCGGCACCCGGGTGGCGCTGACGCTCATGCTCGAGCTGAAGCGCCGGGGTGGCGGCCTCGGGGCCGCAGCCCTCTGCGGCGGCGGCGGCCAGGGTGACGCCATCCTGCTGAAGGTCTGACGACGGCACGACCAACCGGCTGAGGCCCCACCGGGCCTCGGCGCACCGACGACCAGCTGGGGACCTGCGGCTGCGCCCACGGGGAGTCCGTGGGCGCAGCCGTGGACGGCGGGCGGTCGACCCCGGCCGACAGGACGCACGACGCATGGCACACGTGCTCGACCGACCCGGCGCACCGCCCTCGCCCTCCGGCGACGACGCCGATTCCCCGGCGGCGCCGCCCCGCCTGCCGTACAACCCGGCCCTCGACGGCATACGCGGCTTGGCCGTGGCGGCCGTCCTGCTGTTCCACGCCGGGTTCCCCTGGGCGCGCGGCGGCTTCCTCGGCGTCTCGACGTTCTTCACGCTCTCGGGGTTCCTCATCACCTCGCTGCTGCTCGTCGAGCGGCGGGCCACCGGCCGGGTGGCGCTCGGCCGCTTCTGGTCCCGCCGGCTGCGCCGCCTCTTCCCGGCCGCCGCGCTGACGCTGGTGGGTGTGGCGGCCGGCTCGCGGGTGGCGGGCGCGCTCGCCACCGAGGGGCTGGCCGGTGACCTGCTCGCGTCGCTGGCCCAGGTGGCCAACTGGCGCTTCGTCCTCGCCGACCAGTCCTACGGCGACCTGTTCGCGGCGCCGTCGCCGGTGCTCCACTTCTGGTCGCTGGCGATCGAGGAGCAGTTCTACTGGCTCTTCCCGCTGGTCACCGTCGCGGTGCTGGCCCTCGGCCGGGGCTCGCTGCGGGTCTACGTCGCGGCGCTCGCCGGGCTGGTGGCCGTCGCCGGGGCGGCAACGCTCGCCCACGGTGTCGACGGCTGGGCCACCGCCTACTACGCCACCTACGTCCGCATGGGCGAGGTGCTCCTCGGGGCCCTGCTCGCCGTGGCCGCCACCGCCGGTGTGCTGCGCCGGCCGGCCGTCGCCCGGGCGGCGGCCGTCGCCGGCGTCCCGGCGCTCGCCGCGTCCGTGTGGGCGTGGGGGGCGCTCGACCACGGGTCGCCGGTGCTCGCCCGGGGCGGCCTGCTCGCCTACGCCGCCGCCTCGACCGCGCTGGTCGCCGGCGCGTCGGTGCCCGGTCCGGTGCGCACGGCGCTGTCGTGGGCGCCGCTGCGCCTGCTCGGCGTCGTCTCCTACGGCGTCTACCTGGTCCACTGGCCGATCTTCCTCGTGCTCGACGCCGATCGCACCGGCCTCGACCGGGCCCCGCTGTTCGCGCTGCGGGTGGTGGTCACCCTTGCGGTCGCGGCCGCGTCCTACGTCGTCGTCGAGCGGCCGATCCGACGGGGCTGGTCGCCGCCGCGCCTCCCCATGCCCGCGGTCGCCGCCGGCGCCGTGGCCGCGTCGGCCCTGGTGGTCACGGTGGTGCCGGTGTCGGCGCCGGGCGGGTTCACCGACGAGCAGCTCGCCTACCTGGAGGCGCTCGAGGCGGCCCAGGCGGCCGAGGTCCCGGAGGGCGCCCGCGTCGGCATCGTGTTCGGGGACTCGACCATGCTCCAGACCTCCTGGGGGCTCAGCGCCTGGGGCCGTGACACCGAACTCTTGGCGCTGCCCGGCGCCGTCAACGACCTGCTGGGCTGCGGCGTCACCCGGGGCGGCGAGCGCCGGGAGCGGGGCCGGGCGACCGTGGCCCCCGAAGGGTGCGACGGGTGGGAGGAGGACATCCCGCAGCGGGTGGCCGAGATCCGGGAGGAACACGGTCGGCTCGACTTCGCCATCGCCCAGACCGGCCCGTGGGACGTCACCGACCGGCGGCTGCCGGGCGACGACCGGTGGCGGGCTCCCGGCGACCCCGTCTACGACCGCTACCTCTACGAGGAGATCGCGGCGGCCACCGACCTGTTCCTGGAGGAGGGGCTGGTCGTCGTCTGGTTGCTGGCGCCGCACATCGAGGTCGGTCGCAACGAGGAGCCGCCCCCCGACCCGCCGTACCCCGAGTCGGACCCCGCCCGCATGGACCGCCTGAACGAGATCCTCCAACGGGTGGCCGACGAGCGCCACGGCGTCGTCACGGTCGACCTCCAGGGGCTGCTCCGGTCGCTCCCGGGCGGCGAGATGGACCCCGCGCTGCGCCCCGACGGCGTCCACTTCACCCCCGAGTCGGCGACCGAGCTGGCGCCGCGGCTCGGCCCGCTGGTGCTCGACGCGCTCGAGGCCGAGCCGGTCGCAGGCTCGTCGCCCTCGGGGGAGGGCGACGTCGCCTCAGCGGCTGGTGACGCTGGCGGGTGAGCTCGTGGTGCCCAGCACGTCGCCGGGGTCGCAGCGCGTGGTGAGGGTCGACCCGAGCGCCCCGGATCCCGACAGCGAGCGGATCCGCCAGCGACCGTCGAGGTAGTCGGCGCCGTCGACGGTCAGCGTGGCGGTGGCCGTCGCCGTGCCGATGCCGGCCGCGACGACGTCGGTGAACGACTGGTCGTAGCAGTCGATCGGCTGTCCGAGGTCGAGGGTGACCGTGCCCTCGGCGACGTGGGCGGTGCCCGAGGCCCCGTCGGCCGCGCCGACCGGCACGTCGCAGGGCGGCGCCTCGCAGCCGCTGCCGTCGGCGGTCACCACGACGGCGTAGGTGCCGCCCTCCGGGTAGCGGAGCGGCTCGGGGACGGGGTCGCCCTCCGGCGGCCCGACGATCTCGAACACCAGGGGGTAGGTGCCGTCGAGCACCGCGGTCCGGGCGATGCCGGCGCCCTCGTCCGGGCGGGGAGGGGCGAACCCCGCCGCCTCGTCGGCCTCCAGGTTGCGGCGCGCCCAGTCGGAGGGTTCGCCTGCCAGCGCCAGGTCGAGGTCCTCGGCGCCGGCGACGGCCAGCACCTCGCCGGCGGCCGGCGCGAACGACGCGCCGGCGGTGGTGGCCACGACCACCCCGCCCGCCGGGGCCTCGACCGCGCAGGCGGCCGTGCAGTCGACGCCGAACGGGTGGCCCTCGGAGGAGACCCGGGCGTGGGGGATCTCGACGAGCGGCACCGGGCCGCTCGCCGGCGGGCGCAGCCAGAGGCGACCGTCGTCGGGGCGGACCACGACCGCCGGCTCCTCGGCAGCCGAGCCGTCCTCGCCGGTTTCGGGGCCGTCGCCGTCGAGCGTGACCCGGGCCCGGGCGTCGAGGCGGACGACGGTCCCGCCGGCCAGCTCGATCGTCGCCGCGGCCGCGCCGCCGGTCTCGACGACGGTGCCGAGCTCGACCGCGTCGCCGGGGGAGAGGGCGCGGGGCTCCTCGCCGTCGACCTGGGCGGTGACGGTCCCGGTCGACGACGTGACCGTGCCGGCGCGGGGCTCGTCGGCGTCTCCGCCGAGGGCGATGGCGGCGGTGACGATCCCGCCGGCGAAGGCCACGAGGGCGATGCCGGCCACGAGCAGCTGGAGCGCCCGCCGCCGGGTGCGCTCCCGCCGGTCGTCCGCCCCGGGCGCGGCGCGGGTGCCGGCCGGGTCACCGCCCCCATCCCCACCGCCGCCGTCGTCACCCTCACGGCCGGTGCCGGCCTCCGGTCGGGGGTCCGGCCTGCCTCCGTCCGCGGCCGGAGCGGTCCGGCGGCCGCGGACGGGCGGCGGGCTGGGCGCGTAGGCCGGCGACGGCGGCGGTGCGTAGCCGGGTGCCGTGTCGGCGCCCCCGCCGGTGCTGCGCTCGTCGTCGGTCACCGCTGGCCTCCCGCCGGAGTCGGTCGCGGGGCCCGGCTCAGCCGAGCGAGACCAGCAGGCCCTCGCAGGTGCGGATGACGACCCGGGCGGCGTCGGCCACCTCGCGCGACGACATCGGGCTCTCCGCCCGGCGCTGCCAGCGGCCGATGGCGTTGGTCAGGGCCCGGCGCACCTCGGACACGTCGGCCTCCGGCGACAGGCCGAGGCGGGTGTGGATCGCCCCGCCCTCGGCGCCGAGCAGGCGCTCCATCTCGGCGGCCTCGGCCGGCTTGACCTTGATCCCGCCGGCCCGCAGCGCGTTGAGCAGCCGGATCTCGGCGAACTCGTGGGCGCCGGAGGTGATGCGCTCCAGCTCGGTGGCCAGCACGTCGCGACCCGCCACCTGGTGCTCGTGGAGCACCGACTCGAGCGCGAGCAGCGCCGAACGGGCCTTGAGCACGTCCCGCCGGGCGGCGAACTGGCTGAGCAGCACGTCGCGCAGCTCGTTCAGGCCGCTGCGCCGGACCAGCTCGTTGGACAGGGCGGTCGCCGTGGTGGCCGCCCCCTGGCGGATGAGGGCGACGGCGAGCCGCACCCCGAACAGGCCGAAGCGGTCGAGCAGGTGCTCGCGCTCCATGTTGGTGAGCGGGATCGGGGTCTCGGCCTGGACGAACCGGTCGGCCGACAGGAACAGCGCCTCGGCGTCGTCGCGCGGCGCGTTGGCGATCGTGTAGAGCGCCTTGAACTCGGCCTCGCGCAGGGTGGCGCCGGACTGGGCCAGCAGGCCGGCGACGGGCACGACGGTCTGGGCCAGGCGCCGCACCTTGGGGTCGGACCGGTAGCGGGCGGCGATCCGCTGGGCGGAGGCCATCGAGTCGATGCGGCCGACGCCGACCTCGTCGGCCCGGGACAGCACGGCGATGGCGTTGACCGGCGTGGCCTGTGAGAACTCCTCGTCGTGGAAGGCCTCGAGGAAGTTGATGTCCGAGCTGTGCAGGTGCCGCATCAGGTACAGCACCGCGTCGGCCGGGGTGACCTGGTCCTCGCCGGGGGTGAGGAACGCCGTCGTGCGGGCCGACACGTCGGTGGACAGCGAGGCGATGCCCGGCGTGTCGATCAGCGTCATCTGCCGCAGCGACGACGACGGCCACTCGATGACCAGCCGGCGGACGTCCTCGGCCCGCATCGAGCCGAGGTCGACGTTGATGGCGCCGCCGTCGCGGCTGAACGGCACCTGCCGGGGCTCGCCCTCGTGGGGCTCGAGCGTCGCCCGGTAGGTGATCCCGTCGCGGTACCAGGTGACGATGCGGGTGCACTCGCCGGCGTCGGTGGGTGCCAGCTCCTCGCCGACCAGGGCGTTGAGGAGGGTCGACTTGCCGGCCTTGACCTTGCCGGCGATGGCGACCCGCAGCGGCTCGTCGAGGCGGTCGAGCACCGCCCGCAGCCGGGCCAGCGGCTCCGGCTGGCCGGCGTAGGCCTGCACGGCCTGCTCGAGCAGGCCGCGGACGGCGGCGAGCAGCGGCGACGACCCGGGGGCGCTCACCTCGCGACCTCCGCGGTGGTGGCGGGCTTCAGCTCCGGAGCCAGGGCGTAGGCCTTCTCGCGCAGCACGGCGATGCGCTTGAGCTCGGCGTCGACGTCGCGCAGGCGCTTCTGGCGCGACGTGGCATCGGACTTGACGGCCTGCTGGGCGGCGGCGAGGGCCTCGGTGGTCGAGCGGTGGAGCTCCTCGGCCCGGGCGGCGAAGTAGTCGCGCAGCCGGCGCTGGGTGCGGCGCAGCGTGTCCCGGGTGTCCTTCCCGACCACGAAGGCGACCTCATCGGTGTACTTGCGGTGCGCCTGGCGGGCCTGGTTGCGGCGCATCTGGAGCTGCCGCTCCTTCTCGCTGCGCAGCGCCGACCGGCCCATGAACAGGCCGATGACCAGGGTGGCCGGGTTGGCCATCGCCAGGCCGGCCAGGTTGCCGAGCATGCCGAACATCAGCATGCCGCCGTAGCTGCCCCGCAGGGCGGTCAGGCTCTGGGACCCGAGGCCCATCTTCGACAGCTCGACGTCGGTGTCGGCGTCCACGGCGGCGAGGGCCTCGGTCGGGTTGACGACGTCGAGGTCGACGGCGATCTCGCCCCCGTCCTCGCCGAAGTGCTCGCCCACCCGGGCCGCGAGCTCCTGGGCCCGGCGGTGCAGGAACGTGTAGGTCTGGACGACGTCCTCCGCCACCCGCCGGTAGAGCCAGGCCTGGAACTCGTCCCAGGTCTCGGCCGGGTCGCTGTTCTCGATGGCCTCGTCGGCCAAGCGGGTGACCTGACGCAGCCGGCTGCGCAGGTCGTGCTCGACGTCGGCCTGCAGGTCGATGACGCCGTCGCTCAGCGTCTGCTGCCACTTCGACACCCCGCTCTTCAGGCGCTCGGCCTTGGCCTTGGCCTCGGTGAGGTTGTCGACCATCTGCTGGGCCTGCTCGGGGTTGTCGAGGGCCTGGCGCTCGCTGCGGAACTGCGACTCGAGCATGGTGGCGACCGCGACGACGTCGTTGGCGGCCGCCCGGACGCTCAGCCGCTCGGCGTCGGCGGCGATCTTGTTCTGCAGGTAGTTGGCGAGGGCGGGGAAGCCGGACTCCCGGTTGAGCTCGCGGTCGTTGGTCCGCAGCGCGTGGATGCGCAGCGCGGAGGAGACGCAGAGGATCTCGGCGTCGATGCCGTGGCGCTCGAGGTGCTCGAGGTTGATGTCCCGGATCTTCCGCCAGGCCGGGTAGAAGTCGATCTTCGTCATGACGCAGACGACGTTGGGGCACATCTGCAGCGCCGTCTGGAGGAACTCCAGCTCCGGCCCCGAGAACTCCTGGCTGGCGTCGGAGACGAAGACGACGGCGTCGGCCATCGGCAGCGCCCCGACGGTCGCGGCGCTGTGCGCCGAGCCGAGGCCGCCGACGCCGGGCGTGTCGACGATGACGAGCCCGTCGCTCAGCAGCTTGCGGGGCAGCGACACCTCCACCGACTGGATCCGGCGCTCCTCGGCGGCGTCGCTCGCCTCGGTGACGTAGCGGGCCACCTGGTCGACGGGGATCTGCTCCCGCTCGGGCTCACGCTCGGCCTCCCCGTCGCCCCCCGGGTCGAACAGCACGGCCGCCGACGGCGGGTCGCCGTAGCGGATGGCCGTGGGCACCGCGGTGGCGATGTCGTCGTCGACCGGGCAGATGGGGGCGTTCAGCAGCGCGTTCACGAGCGAGGACTTGCCCTGCTTGAACTCGCCGATGACGAACACGTGGAACGCCGGGTCGCTGAGGCGCTTGCGCGTGAGGACGAGGCGCTTCTCGAGGTCGGGGCGCGAGTACGCCGTGGCCGCTCGGATGCCGAGCTCGACCACTGACAACGCCTGCTGGACGCTGGCCGACCGCTGGTCGGCGTTGGGGTTCCCCGCCATCGCTCACTCAACTCCTCGTGACCGTCCACGCTAACGCGGATCCGCCGAGCCTCTGTACGCGGGACGGGGCCCCGGCCGTCCGCCCGGGGCCCCGTCGCTCGTGTCGGGTCTGTCCGCCCGCCGTCAGGCGAGCCCGTCGACGTCGACGTCGATGCCGTCGTCGTCGCTGACGTCGGTGAAGCTGTTGTCGACCGAGTTGTCGCTGGCGTCGACGTGCAGGTTGCCGCTGTCGGTGACGTTCAGGCTGTCGTTGATCGAGGTGTCCGTGTACTGGACGTCGGTGTTGAAGCTGTCGCTCACCGAGTTGTCGGTGACGCCGGCCTGGGCGGTGTCGTCGCCGGCGATCTGGACGGTCCCCTCGTTGCCCGAGACCGAGATGTCGCCGGAGTCGGCGGCAGCCCCGTCACCGAAGGCGACCGACGAGCCGTCGTCGGCGCTGATGGCGACGTCGTTGGACTGGACGGTGCCGTCCCCGACCACGGACTCGCTCAGCGTGGAGTCCTCGATCTGGGTGAGGTCGCCGTCGCCCTGGTTGAAG
>DATGPY010000073.1:0-5506 GCA_035304465.1 Acidimicrobiales bacterium
GCCGTCGCCGCCGAGGTCGAGGTCGCCGTCGCCGAAGAGGAAGCCGTCGTCGCCGAAGTCCTCGTCGAGGGGCGAGTACAGGTCGTCGAACGGCTCGTCGAAGGGGCTCAGCGGGAAGTCACCGTCCCCGAAGAGCGAGCCACCGTCGTCGCCGAGGTCGTCGGACCGCGAGCCGTCGTCGTTCCCGCCCAGGTCGGCGGCGTCGGCCGCCGAGTCGAGCGGCCCGTCGTGCTCGCGGGCGACCATCGCACCCATGCCCACCACGCCGCCGACGACCGCTGCGATCGCCGCCGTGCTGCCGACGGTCGGCGCGGCCCGGCGCAGCTTGGCCAGCAGCCCGGTCCCACCGGCCGCGCCGGCGCCGGCGGCCCCGGCAGCCGCCAGCTTGCCCCCGCCGACGAGGAGGAAGAACGGCAGGACGGCGCGGGCGAGCGTGCGGTTGACGTCGCGCAGCTCGGCGAGGAGCGCCGAGCACTCCTTGCACTTGTCGAGGTGCTTCTCGACCGCCGCCGTGTCGCGGGCGGAGAGGCCGCCCCGCACGTAGGCGCCGAGCTGCGATCGCCAGGGCTCGTGGTCGGGTGCCGGTGCCGCGGACAGGTGGGCCTGGAGGTAGGCCTGGCGCAGGCGCTCCCGGGCCCGGTAGGCGAGGGCCGCGGCCGCGTTGGCGCTGACCCCCAGCGCGTCCGCCAGCTCGGCGGGCTGGCGGCCCTCGACCGCCGTGTGCCACAGCACCGCCTGCCACCGGTCCGGCAGCGTCTCGAACGCCCGGCTGATCAGCGCCCGGTCCGCCATCTCCAGCTCGGGGGCGTCGGCCTCGGCGACGATCGGCTCGGGCACGTCCTCGACCGGCTCCTCCGCCACCGCCGCCCCCTCGGTGGCCAGCCGGCGGAGGGTGACGAACAGGTACGCCCGGAACGAGTCCGTGGGGCCGGCGCCCCGTCGGATCGCGCCCAGCACCCGCTCGAAGGCGCTGTTGACCAGGTCGTCGGGGTCGCCGAACCGCCGGTAGGTCCGGGCCAGCCGCAGCGCTGCGGGCTGGTGCCGGACGTACAGCTCGGTGAAGGCGGCCTCGTCGCCCTGGCGCGCCTGCTCGAGGAGTTGCGAGTCGGAGAGGGCGGTGATCGTCATCGGGGCGGGGTACCTGGCGTCAGTGTGGCGCACGTCGCTCGTGCTGACCAGGGGTCGCCGCCACCGCCGACGACCCACCGTCGCCACCGATCCTGGCCCACGCGGCGGCACCCGCGAGCGCGACCGGCCCCGGTGCCCGACGTCGCGGAGAAATCCCGCCGGATCGGCGTCATAGCCGGGCGCCTGCGGGCTCTCATCGGGCATGCACGAGACGCCCGACGGCCCCGGCACCGCCCCTCGTGGCGGCGAGGGATCGGCGCGTCTCCTCATGCTCGTCGGCCGGTCGGCGCCGCCTCACCGGCTGGCCGACGAGCTCCTTCGCCGGTGGCATGCCGCGTCGGGCTCGTCGCTGCCGTTCGCCGAGTGGGCCGACCCGTCCACCGACGCCCTGGCCAGCGCGTTCGACGCCGCCACCGACCCGGACGACGTCGAGCAGGCGGTCGTGTCGTTCGCTCGGGCGCGCGCCGGGGCCGACCACGACATCGAGTCCGTGGCGGCCGACCTCGTGGCGCTCGTGCGCCTGGCCTGGCCGGCGGGCCGCGACGTCTGGCAGGGCGCGATCGATCCGGTCGGCCTCGTCGCCCGGGGCCTCAGCGCCTGGGCCGGCGTGCACGCCACCGCCGCCCGCTCGGCGGGTTGCATCGACCCGACGACGGGTCTGGCCACCGCCGACTACCTGCGCGAGCGGATCCGCGAGCTGCACGGCCAGTGCGACGCGCTGGCCATCTCTCCCCCGGTGACCTTCGCCGCGCTGGTCGTGCAGCTCGACGCGGCCCACCTCTCGCCGCCCTACCGCGTCGGGGCCCGGGTGGCGGTGGCCCGACGGCTGGCGGCGCGCTTCCGGGCGGGCGAGACGCTGGCGGCGCCCCGGCCCGATCGCATGGTGGTGGTCATGCCGAGCTACGGGCTGCACCGGGCGGTGCGGCAGGTGCGTGACGAGCTGAACGGGGCGGGCGAGCTCGACCGGGTCGGCGTCACCGTCGGTCGCCGGCAGTTCGAGGCCGACCCCGACGCCACCTTCAGGTCCCTGGCGGGAACCTGCGAGGTCTCCTAGACGGGAGGAACCTCCAGCGCGGACGGGGGGACGGTCACCGGACCGTCCCCCCGGCTCGTGGTGCGGGCGGCCCGCCGGACGGCCGTGCCCGGTCAGTCCTGGAGCGTCTGCAGCCGTGCGGCGTCGCGGGCCTCGAGCGCCTCGAGGAGGTGCATCGAGATGTCGGCGACCTTCACCTCGTCGTCCTCCTTGCCGGCGGCCTTCGCCCCGTCGTCGATCATGATGTAGCAGAAGGGGCAGGCGACGGCGATGCGGCTGGCGCCCGTGGCGATCAGCTCCTGGCTGCGCTCGTCGTTGACCTTCTTGCCGATCGTCTCCTCCATCCACATGCGGGCACCGCCGGCACCGCAGCACATGCCCTTCGTGCCGTTCCGGCTCGCCTCGACGACCTCGACACCGCCCAGGCTGCCGATGACCCGGCGCGGCGAGGTGTAGATGTCGTTGTGGCGGCCCAGGTAGCAGGAGTCGTGGTAGACGACCCGCTCGTCGAGCCGGGCGTCCCGCATGTCCAGCTTGTCCTCGGCGATGAGCCACTCGAGGAACTGGCTGTGGTGGACGACCTCGTAGTTGCCCCCGAGCTGCGGGTACTCGTTCTGCAGCGTGTTGAAGCAGTGGGGGCACTGCGTGATGATCTTCCGCACGCCCATGCCGTTCAGGGTCTCCACGTTCTGCATGGCGAGCATCTGGAAGATGTACTCGTTGCCCGAACGGCGGGCGGGGTCGCCGGTGCAGTTCTCGGAGGGGCCGAGGATGGCGAAGTCGATGCCGGCGCGCTGCATGAGCTTCGCCATGGCGATCGTGACCCGCTGGTTCTTGTCGTCGAAGCTGCCGGCGCAGCCGACCCAGTAGAGGAACTCGTGGTCGAAGGGGTCGCCCGGCTCGACGACCTTGACGCCCTCGACCTTCGAGGTCCACGCCGCCCGGTCGCTCTGCGACATGCCCCACGGGTTCCCCGAGTTCTCCATCGACCGGTAGGCGGTGCCCAGCTCCGTGGGGAAGTTGGACTCCATGAGCGACAGGTACCGGCGCATGTCGAGGATCTTGTCGAGGATCTCGATGTTGACCGGGCAGATCTCGTCGCACGCCTTGCACGAGGTGCAGGCCCAGACCTCCTCGGGCGTGATCCGCTCGAACAGCGAGTCGGCGCTGATCGTGATCTCCGGGTCGACGCCGAGGGGCGGCGACACCTTCGGGTCGCCGGTCGCGGCCATGACCTCACCGGTCTTCAGGACGATCTCCCGGGGGTCGAGCGGCTTGCCGGTGGCGTGCGCCGGGCAGACGCTGGTGCAGCGCCCGCACATGGTGCAGGCGTCGGTGTCGAGCAGCTGCTTCCAGGTGAAGTCGCTGACGGTGGCGGCGCCGAAGGTCTCCAGCTCCGTCTCCATGAGGTTGGGCAGGGCCTTCATGGCGCCCTTCGGCCGCTCGCGGTCGCGCAGGTACATGTTCAGCGGCGACGTGAACATGTGCCGCAGCATCGTGATCGGCAGGATCACGAGGAACACGACGAACGAGAGCACGTGGGCGATCCACCAGCCCTGGTGCCAGCCCGACAGGCGGGCCGTGTCCTCGACGAGGCCGGAGAGCGGGTAGCCGATGACCGACCACTTCTCGAAGTCGGGCCGGCCGTCGAGGGCGATGCGGTAGGCCTCGGCGCCGAAGCCGGTGACGCCGATGGCCAGCAGCACGCCGAGGATGAGCGCGTGCTCGGGCTTCGACTTGATGCGGATGCGGTAGGGCCGCTGGACGTAGCGGCGCAGGATGGCCCACACGACGCCGACGAGGAACACGCCGCCGGCCACGTCGCCCACCAGCGCGTAGGCCCGGTAGACGTCGCCGTGCAGGAACTTGGCGCTCTCGGGCATCTGGTGGTTGACCTCGAGCACCGTGGTGACGGCGAGCAGCACCAGGAAGCTGAAGTAGATCAGCGAGTGCATGACGCCGGCCGCCGGGTCGCGCAGCAGCGTCTGCATGTAGACGCCGGCGCGGAAGTCGCGGAGGCGGCGGTGGACGTTGCGCCGGGTGGTCGACCGGTCGTCGGGGGCGCCCCGCTGCCAGTTGCGCACCCGGTTGGCGAAGTTGACCGCCCCGAAGAGCAGGACGATCGGCAGCACGGTGTAGAAGACGGCCTTCCACGCCGAGGGGATGTTGCCGAAGACCTCGCGCTGGACGGGCGAGTCGTCGTGCCACTGGAAGACCGTGGCGGCGATGCCCGACAGCAGGGTGACAACCGCGATCAGGACCCCGAGCGCCAGGACGACCTGGTGCGGCGAGATGCGGCGCGGGCCGCGCGCCGCCGGAGTGCTCTCTGGGCTGCTCACGGGCCCGAACCTACCGAACCCGGCCGAGCGGGGCGGAATCCTCGGCGCCCCCGGGCAGCGACCGTTACCGGACGGTCACCACAGGCCGCCGGGCACCCCCGCGCAAGGTTCGCGACAGATGACGTACGTCTGCCTGTCATCCGCGGGGAACCGACGCGAAACAGCCCCTCCATACGGTCGCCAGGGCCTGACGACCGTGGAGGAGGTTCGTGTGAAACGACGTCTGCTGACGGCGGCGGTCATCGGGGGAGCGGGCGTGATGGCCTACGCCTCCCCGGCCGCGGCCCAAGACGCCGAGGGTGCTGCCTCACAGGTGGTCCTCGACAACATCTGGGTGCTGATCGCCGGCATCCTCGTGTTCTTCATGCAGGCGGGCTTCGGCCTGCTGGAGGCGGGGCTGACCCGGGCGAAGAACGTCGCCAACATCATGATGAAGAACCTGATGGACTGCATGGTGGGCGTGCTCGCCTTCCTGGCCGTCGGGTTCTCGATCGGCTTCGGCGGCGAGCAGCTCGGTGGCTGGTTCGGCTGGGGCGGCTTCGGCACCCCGGGACTGGAGGACGCCACCGCGCTCGCGGTCGGCAACCTGTCGCCCGCCACCTTCTTCTTCTTCCAGGCGGCGTTCGCGGCCACCGCGGCGACGATCGTCTCCGGTGCCATGGCCGAGCGCACGAAGTTCGTCAGCTACTTCGTGTACTCGATCGGCATCACGGCGCTGATCTACCCGGTCGTGCTCAGCTGGACCTGGGGTGGCGGCTGGCTGGCCCAGCGCGAGCACCCGTTCTCGGACTTCGCGGGGTCGACCATCGTGCACGCCACCGGCGGCTGGGCGGCGCTCATGGGCGCCATCGTCCTCGGCCCCCGGCTGGGCAAGTACGGCGAGGACGGCAAGCCGCGGGCGATCCCCGGCCACAACATCGCCTACGTGGTGCTCGGGGCGCTGATCCTGTTCATCGGCTGGTTCGGGTTCAACCCGGGCTCGGAGCTGGCCGCGGACGAGTTCGTC
>DATGPY010000074.1:0-16111 GCA_035304465.1 Acidimicrobiales bacterium
CTGAGAACTCTGGTCAGGTTTCTCAGGATTTGGCCAGCCGCCTGCCGAGAACGGAGCCGAGATGGTTCAGCGCGAGATCGAGGCCGCCCAGCTCGCCGACGCCGACAAGTTCGAGACCGTACTCGCCCGCTACCTCGCCGGGGAGATCGAGGAGGACGCCTTCCGCATCTTCCGCCTCAACAACGGCATCTACGGCCAGCGCCAGGGCGGGCACAACCAGATGCTCCGGGTGAAGATCCCGTGGGGCGGCCTCCTGCCCGACCAGCTCGACATGCTCGCCCACATCGCCGACACCTACTCCCGGGGCTGGGGCCACATCACCACCCGGCAGAACGTCCAGTTCCACTACGTGCAGCTGGAGAAGGTGCCGGAGATCATGCGGCTGCTCGGCCGGGTCGGGCTGACCACCCGCGAGGCCTGCGGCGACACCGTCCGCAACGTGCAGGGGTGCCACCTCGCCGGCGCCTGCCCCTACGAGAAGCTGGACATCACGCCCTGGGCCGAGGCGACCTTCCGCCACTTCGTGCGCAACCCGATCAGCCAGCGGCTCCCCCGCAAGTTCAAGATCAACTTCTCGGGCTGCGACACCGACTGCGGCCAGGCGATGTTCAACGACGCCGGCGTGGTCGCCACCACCCGCACCCGGGAGGACGGCACCGTCGAGGCCGGGTTCAAGGTCTTCGTCGCCGGCGGCCTGGGCGCCAACCCCCACCCCGCCCGGGCGCTCGAGGAGTTCACGCCCCGCGAGGAGCTGCTGCCCACGCTCGAGGCGATCCTGCGGGTCTTCAACAACCACGGCAACCGCGACAACAAGCTGCGGGCCCGCATGAAGTGGCTCGTCGTCAACCAGGGCTGGGACGAGGTGCGCGAGCGCATCCTGAAGGAGCGGCGCCTGCTGCTCGCCTCGTCCTCGTGGCCGGGCGGCATCCCCGAGGAGGTCGAGAAGATGGGCGACACCCCGGCCGGCCGGGCCGAGGACGTCGAACCCACGCCCATCGGCCAGGGCGTCGCCGTGCAGATCCGCCGCCGCACGCCCTACGAACGCTGGGAGGACACCAACGTCGTCCGGGGTGCGGCCAAGGGCACGGTCTCGGCCATCGCCTACGCCCGCCTCGGCGACGTCACCAGCGCCCAGTTCCGGGAGCTGGCCGCCATCCAGCGGGACATGGGCCTCGAGCTCCGGCTGACCAACCGCCAGAACGTCGCCTTCCGGGGCCTGTCCGAGGATCAGCTCCCCGAGCTCCACCGGCGCCTCGAGGCCATCGGCATGGGCCAGCCGGGCGCCGAGCTCGTCCGTGACGTCGTCACCTGCCCCGGCGCCGACACCTGCAACCTCGCGGTCACCCAGAGCCGGGGCCTCGGCGCCGCCATCGGCGAGCGGCTCGAGGAGGAGGGCCTGGCCGAGGTCGGCGGCCTCCGCATCAACATCTCGGGCTGCACCAACAGCTGCGGCCAGCACCACGCCGCCGACATCGGGTTCTTCGGTGCCGAGCGCCGGGCCCACGGCCGCTCGGCCCCCGGCTACCAGATGCTGCTCGGCGGCTACGTCGGCGAGACGACCGCCGTCTTCGGCGACAAGGCGCTGCGCCTGCCGGCCAAGAACGCCCCGGAGGCGACCGTTCGGGTGGTGCGGCGCTTCGCCGAGGAGCGGCAGCCGGGCGAGACGTTCCGGGCCTGGATGGAGCGGGTCGGCGGCGCCAAGGCGATCGCCGCCGAGCTGAAGGAGCTGGACGAGTTCCCGCTGCCGGAGGACGGCCCCGAGTACTACGTCGACTACGACGAGACCGGTCCCTACGAGGCCAACGTCGGCGCCGGCGAGTGCGCCGGCGTCTGAGCCGCCACGGAGACGCCACCATGAGCTTCCTCGTCGATCCCCCGTCCCTGCCCGTGCCGGCGTTCACCGACGACGAGCTGGCCGAGCTGAACGCCGAGTTCGAGCGGTTGCCCGCCCCGAAGATCATCCAGTGGGCGGTCGACAACTTCTCGCCCCACCTGTGCCTGGCGGCCTCCATGCAGGACGCCGTGCTCATCGACCTGGCCACCCGCGTCGACCCCGGCATCGAGGTGGTCTTCATCGACACCGGCTACCACTTCCCGGAGACGCTCGAGACGGTCGAGCGGGTGCGCCGGCGCTACGGGCTCAACCTTCGCATCATGACCGTCGCGCCCCACGACGAGGAGCTGTGGAAGGTCGATCCCGAGAACTGCTGCTCGGCGGTGAAGGTCGGCCAGCTCGACCGGGCGCTCGCCGGCAAGGCAGCGTGGATGAGCGGCCTGCGCCGGGCCGAGGCACCGACCCGGGCCAACGCGCCGATCGTCGCCCGTGACCTGCGGGGCCTGGTGAAGGTCAACCCGATCGCCAACTGGAGCGACCTCGACGTGCAGGGCTACATCGCCGACCACGACGTGCCGGTCAACCCCCTGCTCGAGCGGGGCTACACCTCGATCGGGTGCCAGCCGTGCACCACCCTGCCCACCGACCCGGACGACCCGCGCTCGGGCCGCTGGGCCGGCCGCGACAAGACGGAGTGCGGCATCCACCTCTAGGCCGAGGAGCCGCCCGCCGCCCGCGCGCGCCGGGACGGCGGGCGCTCAGCCGTCGCCGCGCAGGAAGCCCATCAGGCGGTTGACGGTCTCGAGCTCGTCGTCGAGCAGCGCCTGCTCGACCGAACCGCCGTCGTCGCCCGCCGCCGAGGGGCCGCCGTCCACGGGCCCGGCGCGCTCGGCGGCGCCGCGCCGGCGGCCCGGCAGGTGGTTGTCGTCGGACTGCTGCGTCTCCGCCATGTCGCTCTCCGCTGGTTCCCGCGTCACCTGGGTGCCCCCAGTCTCGTGCCACGGTTCCCGGTTCGCACGCGCGGGACGCATGCCGGTTCGGTTGCGATCGTTTCGATCGCGGCACGATCCCCCACCGGGTGGTGGCGTCACCGCGCCGCGGCGCCACGAGGGCCGGCGGCACCCACCCCGGGCTCCCGGACCATGAACAGCGCCACCAGCGCGACGAGGATGCCGCTCGACAGCAGGACGACCTGCGTCGAGGCCAGATGCCCGACCACGGGCCAGCGGACCTCGTCGAGCAGGTCGTCGGCGACCCCGGCACCGATCGCGGCCAGCGCCAGCCCGCCCCGGATGACGGTGTGGAAGACGGCGAAGGCGAGGATGCGGTCGCTGTCGTCGAGCCGGTGCTGCAGCAGCTCCATCGCCAGGGCCAGCACCAGGGCCGAGAGCGCACCGAAGAGCAGGGCCCCGGTCAGGGCCAGCACGGGGGTGGCGAGCAGGCTCATCACGGCGACGACCGCGCCCTCGAGCACGAGGGCGGCCCGGACCGTGGCCAGGTCGCGCCGCGGCAGCCACCGCAGCACGACGAGCCCGCCGCCCGCGCCGACCCCGAAGCAGACGACGAGCAGGCCGAACTGGACGTTCGACGCCTCCAGCACCTCCTGGACCCACACGACCCCCAGCGAGAACAGCGCCCCGAGCCCGAAGGCCACGACCGCCGCCGCCGGTGCCAGGCTCCGCACCAGCGGGAGGCGGAGGGCGTCGAGGAAGCGACCGCCGCCCGCCGCCTCCGCGCTCGCCGCCGTGCCCAGCTCGGGCAGCCGGCGCACGGCCAGGAACGAGGCGACGAAGGTCACCGCGTCGACCAGGAAGGCGATGCGAGCGGCCGCCAGCACGCCGTCGGCCCCGGTCACCGCGGCCACCAGCGCGTAGGCGCCGGCCCCGACGGGGATCATCCCGTAGGAGGAGCCCAGCACCAGTGCGTTGGCGGTGGCCAGGTCGTCGTCGCCCTCGACCAGGTCGGGGATCGACGCGTCCCGGGCCGGCAGGAAGACCATCCCGGCCAGCTCGGTGAGGAACGCCCAGGTGTAGATCCACCACAGCTCGGTGACCCACGGCGTCACCGCCACCGCCGGGATGCGGAACAGGTCCATCGCCAGCATCATCCGGCGACGGCTCCACCGGGTGACGAGGCGGGCGGCCACCGGACCGGCGAAGACCGTCGGTGCGAGCCGCAGGACGAGCACGCCGCCCACCGCCGTGGCCGAGTCGCTGACGTGCAGGACGAGCGTCATCAGCGCGACCGTCGCCATCCAGTCCCCGAGCGACGACAGGGCCTGCCCGGCGAGCAGCACCCGCAGCGCCGACCGCCGGGAGACGGCGCCGCCCGGCCGCGCCGGCCGCCACCAGCGGGCCGGTCGGTCGCCGGCCCAGCGGTCGCCCCACGGGGCGGGTGCGGCGCCTTCGGGAGAGGTCACGCACCACCCCACTCGAGACCTCGCCCGGCCACGCCGTCGGCGGCGGCCGCGACCCAGGCCACCGCCCGCTCGACGGGCTCGACCGCCGCCGCGCAGAACCCGTGGCCCATGCCCGGGACGAGCTCGAGCAGGCGGGGCGGCGGGGCGGCGGCGTGCAGCTCCCGGGCGTCGAGCGGGGACACGAACCGGTCGGCTAGGCCGTGGACGACGGCCAGGGGGCGGTCGAGGCGGGCGGCCCGCTCGACCGGTGGGTCGCCCCGCCGCCGCAGGACCGCGACCCGGGTGCCCATCCGGCGGGCGGCGACCAGCCGCCCCGGTGGCGTCCTCGTCAGGGCCATCGCCAGCACGCCCCGTGCCGACCGGGGCACCCGCCAGTGGGCGGGGCTGCTGACGACGACCGCCCCGTCCGCGGGCCGTGCCGCGCTCGCCCCGGCGGGGGCGGTCAGGTGGCCGATGGCGGCGACGCCCCCCATCGACGCCCCGACGACGACCACGACGTCGTGGTCGGCCCGGGCCGCCGCGACGGCGGCCCCGACGTCGAGGTGCTCGTCGAGCCCGAGGGTCGTCTCCCCCTCCGAGCGGCCGTGGCCCCGCAGGTCGAAGGTGAGGACGCTGCGCCCGCCGGCCGCCAGCCGCCGGGCGAGCGCGACCAGCTCGGGGGCGTCCTGGCGGCCGCAGAAGCCGTGGACGAGGACGACGGCCTCGGCCTCCGCCGCGGGCCCGTCGCCCGCGCGCCACCAGCGGGCCGCCAGCCGGACGCCGTCGGCGGTCGTCAGCGTCGTGGCCGTCACGGCTCCCACCACCAGGCCAGGCCGGCGAGCCCCCGACCCGTGTGCGTCACCATCACCGGACTGAACGGGCCGACCACGCAGGAGGCCGGCGACAGCCGGGACACCCGGGCCTCCAGGTCGGCGGCGGCCTCCGGGTCGAGGGCGTGGAGCACGACGGCGTGGAGCTTGCCGGGCACCGGCGCGCCACCGGGCGCGTCCGCGGCGCAGCGCTGCACGATCCGCTCGCGGGCCGCCTCGCCGCTGAACGCGGGCCGCAGCGGGCGGGCCCGGCCGTCGCGGAACTCGAACAGCGGGCGGACACCCAGCCGGTCGCCGATCCAGCGGGCCGCCTCGGGCACGCGACCGGAGCGGGCCAACCGCTCCAGGTCTGCGACGGTGGCGACGAGGCGCACCCGGGACGCCACCCGGCGGGCCGCGGCGAGGACGCCGGGCAGGTCGGCGCCGCCGGACGCCGCCTCGGCCGCGGCGAGCACCACGAGCGCCTGCGCGCCGGCGGCCGTGCCGGTGTCGAGGACGGCGACCTCGGGAGCACCCCCCTCGCCGTCGCCCGCGCCCGGCGGGGCGGCGGGGCCGAGGTGGACGTCGTCGTCGGCCACCAGCTTGGCGCCGAGCACGGCGGCGTCGTAGGACGACGACATGCCGGCGGCGACGGTGAGCACCAGCACCGGGCCGTCGCGGCGGGCCTCGCCGACGACCGACGCGTACTCGCCGGGCGAGGGCGCGCTGGTCGACAGCGGCTCGTCGAAGCGGGCGACGAGCTCGTCGAGCGTGATGTCGCCGTCGCGGTGGCGCTCGTCCCCGATGGTCAGCCACAGCGGGACGACGCGGATCCCGTAGCGCTCGGTCACCTCGGCCGGCAAGGCGGCGGCGCTGTCGGTCACGACGGTGACCCGGCCCCGGTCGTCGCTCACGGCCGCCCCTCCCCCGCCGGTGCGGCGCCACCATCCGGTCCGGCGCCGGCGCGGGCGGACGCCGCCGGTGCACGCCCGGGCTCGCGGGCAGCGGCGCCGGCCGCGGCCCGCCGCTCCCGCTGCCCGCCCCCGGCCGGGGCCCCGGGGCCGGGCGGGTCGCTGTCGAACAGCAGACGGTGGAGGTAGGTGTGGGCCGCGCGCGGGTCGGCCGGGCGGTTCCCGGCCAGGCGCTTGGCGACCATGACCCCCACGATGCCGGCGGCGCCGGCCGCGGCCGCCCGCCCGTGGGTGCGGCGCACCAGGGGCACGGTGGCCGCGGCACCGATCAGCGTGCCGAGCCCGGTCTGGCGGGCCAGCCGCCCGCCGGCCAGCCCGAGCGCCAGCGCCACCGTGCCGGGCCAGGCCAGCGGGAGGAAGGCGCCGAGCGCCACCGAGACGCCCCGGCCCCCGGCTCCCCCCAGCCACGGCGACCAGTTGTGCCCGGCGACGGCCGCCGTCGCGGCCAGGGCACCGAGCCCGGGCCGGTCGCGGCCGGCGAGCACCGGCCCGACGGCGCCCTTGGCCACCTCGCACACCCCGGCGACCGCCAGCGGGCGGAAGCCGGCGACCTCGTAGAGCGCGGTGCCCGAGACCGTGCCGTGCCCGACGCCGCGCAGGTCGACCCGCGCCACCCGCCGGGCGGCGATGTTGGAGAACGGGACGCTGCCCGCCAGCCAGGCCGCGGCGACGACGGCAGGTGCCGGCAGCCGGCGGGCACGGTGACGAGCGCTCATCGCAGCGGGTCCCAGGCGGTGAGCATCAGCTCGTAGGCCTCCTCGTAGTTCACGGTGCCGATCACCGTCTCGGACGCGTTGCCCCCCTCCCGGACCTGGCGCAGGACCAGGGGCCAGCGGTCGAGCGAGTACCACACCTCCAGCTCGCCGCCGCCGGTCGAGTCGCCGCTCACCGCCGTCTCGTAGTGGACCCGCAGGGCGTCGCGCTCGACGCCGTCCACCTCCACCGACTCGACGCCGACGACCTCGCCGGTGCCGTCCTCGTGGCTGTCGCCGCTGTGCTCGGACCCCGGGCTGTCGCAGGTCCAGGCGAAGGTCGTGCCCGGCTCGGCGTCGGGCGGGGGCACGTAGGGGTCGCCGGTGCACTCGTAGGCCCGGGTCTCGTCCTGGTTGAAGAAGGAGTGGAAGAGCGCGGTCTCCGGGCGCGCCCAGGCCCCGCCGTCGGCCGGGCACAGCAGCTCCTCGTCCCACCGCTGCCGCAGGGGCTCCCAGCGCCAGCGCAGGCAGCCGCCCTCGGCGGCCGTCAGCGTCCCCGTCGTCTCCTCCGGGTAGTCGTGACGGCTGCCGGTCAGCGCGTCGACCTGCTCGTAGCCGGTGGTGGCGTAGACGTAGACCCCGGCGGGCGGAGCGTCGCCGCCCCCGGCCGGGGCCGCCTCGCCGCCGTCCCGGAAGCGCTCGCGCGCCTCGTCGACCGTCACGGGCCGGGCCGGGTCGCGCAGCACGAGGTACGCGACCCCGGCCGCGACGGCCAGCACGCCGACGACCGCGGCGACGCCCCACAGCAGCCGCCGCCGTCCCCGCCCCCCGGTGCGGGACCCTCTCGTGCGAGCGTCGATCACAGGCAGCACCTCGTGCCTCGGTCGCTTCCGGGGGAACCTACCCGCCCCGCGGTGGTCTCCGCGTGACCGTGCGTCGCCGCCTGCACGGGTCAGCGCCGCACGCCGGCCGTTGACAGGCCGGGACCGGTCGCGTTGACTCACGGTCGTGACTGGAACGACCGGTCGGCGGCCGACCGGGCTCGTCGACGTCGTGGGCGACGTCGACCTGCCCACCCGCCTGCTCGTGTTCGGGGTCGCCCGCCACGACGGCACCATCCCGGCGGCCGACGTCTTCGCCGTGGCCGAGGCGTGCGGTCGCTCCACCGAGCAGGTCCGCTCGTGCCTCCGGCGGCTCCTCAAGGAGGGGCTGTTCGTGCGGGACGGCGTCGGCCAGCGGGCCGTCTTCCGGCCGACCGACGCCGGCCTGCGGGCCCTCGCCGGCTTCACGGAACGGGCGCTGCTGGCGTACGCCCGCGACACCGCCGAGGCGCCCTGGGACGGCCGCTGGCACCTCGTCGCCTTCGCGGTCCCCGAGGCCCGCCGCCCCGCCCGGGACACCCTGCGCGACCACCTCGGCCGGCTGGGCGGCGCACCGGTCCACAACGGCCTCTACGTCAGCCCCCACGCGTGGGAGAAGGAGGTCCTGGCCGTCGCCGCCGACCTGGGGGTGGCCGAGCACGTCACGACCGCCGTCGCCGACGAGCTGGCCGTGGGCGGCGAGGCCGACCCCCGCCGCCTGGCCGAGCGGCTGTGGCGGCTCGACGAGCTGGCCGCCCGCTACCGGGCCTTCCTCGACCGCTGGTCGGGGGTGCTCGACCGTCTCCGCGCCATGGAGCGCGCCGGCGAGCCGCTGCCGGACTCGGCCTTCCTGCCCGGCGCGCTGGCGATGGGCGTCGAGTACCGCGCCTGCGTCGACGCCGACCCGCTGCTCCCCCGCGAGCTCCTGCCCCGTCCCTGGCCGGGGCGGGCGGCCCGCGAGCTGCTCGTGCGCAGCCGGCGCCTGGCGGTGCGCCTCCGCGCGGCCGGCGGGCGCCCCGCCCTGTTCGCCACGTTCCACGACCTCGTCGACGCCCTGCCCGGCGGCACGCCCGCGGGCCGGGCGGGCGACGGCCCGCACACCCGAGGAGGGGACACGTGAAGTTCGGGATCTTCTACGAGCACCAGCTCCCACGCCCGTGGGGCGAGGACGACGAGCACCGGCTGCTCAAGGACGCGCTCGAACAGATCGAGCTCGCGGACCGGCTTGGCTTCGACTACGTCTGGGAGGTCGAGCACCACTTCCTGGAGGAGTACTCGCACTCCTCCGCGCCCGAGGTCTTCCTCGCGGCCGCCAGCCAGCGCACCTCGCGCATCCGCCTCGGCCACGGCATCGTCCAGCTGCCGTTCAACTTCAACCATACGGCGCGGGTCGCCGAGCGCATCGCCACCCTCGACCTGATCTCCGACGGCCGGGTCGAGTTCGGCACCGGCGAGGCCTCCTCCGAGGCCGAGCTGGGCGGGTTCCGCATCGAGCGGGCCGAGAAGCGGGCGCAGTGGGAGGAGGCCCTCGACATCGTCACCCGGATGTTCGTGGAGGCGCCCTTCGCCGGCCACGAGAGCGAGAGCTTCTCGATGCCGGTGCGCAACGTCGTGCCCAAGCCGCTGCAGAAGCCGCACCCGCCGCTGTGGGTGGCCTGCAGCCGGCGGGACACGATCCACCTCGCCGCCACCAAGGGCATCGGAGCGCTGAGCTTCAGCTTCGTCGAGCCCGACGAGGCCCGGATGTGGGTGCAGGACTACTACGACACCATCGCCTCGGTGGCCTGCGTGCCGGGCGGCTTCGCGGTCAACGCCAACCTGGCCGTCGTCCTGCCGATGATGTGCCACCGCGACGAGCAGACCGCCATCGACCGCGGCCTCGACGGCGCCCACTTCTTCGGCTACAGCCTCGGCCACTACTACGCCTTCGGCCGCCACGTGCCCGGCCGCACGAACATCTGGGACGAGTTCCAGCGCAACCGCGAGGCGTTCGGCTTCTCCCGCCCGGTGGCCGCCCAGACGGGCCAGGTCCTCGGGGCCAAGCTCTTCCAGCGGGGCATCAGCTCGCTGCGGGGTGCCATCGGCACCCCCGACCAGGTCCGCGAGCTCCTGCAGACCTACGCCGAGGTGGGCGTTGACCAGGTGATCTTCGTCCTCCAGGCCGGGCGCAACCGCCACGAGCACATCTGCGAGTCGCTGGAGCTGTTCGCCCGTGAGGTCATGCCCGACCTGCACGAGGGCGAGGAGGAACGTGAGAAGGCGAAGGCCGAGCGCCTGGGGCCGGCGATCGAGGCGGCCCTGGCCCGCCGGCCGCCCGCGCGCGAGGCGCCGGAGACGGTCGTCCCGGCGGTCCCCGCCACCTGAGCGCCGGCGCACCGACCGACCCGGCGGACGCACCCTCCCACGATCGGCGCCGTCGTGCTAGCGTCCGTGAGAGCGCTCTCACGCCCGTCCGTTCGCGGCCTTCCGGACGGGCGTGGGCGCGCAGCCCCGGCGGCGAGGCGGCCGCCCGGCACCCCGCCGCGATCACGGAAGGAGACGCGTTGAACCTGGGCACGGGCCATCGTTCGGACCGATCGACGACCCGGCCGGGGACCGCCGGAAGCGGCGCCGCTGGGGAGCGCCGCTTCCCGCCGGGGTTCCTCTTCGGGGCCGCCACCTCCGCCTACCAGATCGAGGGCGGTGTCGACCTCGACGGCCGCGGCCCGTCGATCTGGGACACCTTCGCCGCCGCCGGTCGCGCCCGGGGCCACACCGGCGACGTGGCCGTCGACCACCGGCGGCGCATGGTCGAGGACGTGGCGCTCATGGCCCGGCTCGGGCTGCCGGCGTACCGGTTCTCGATCTCCTGGCCGCGGGTCCAGCCGACCGGCGCCGGCCCCGCCAACCAGGCCGGCCTCGACTTCTACCGGGCCCTCGTCGACGAGCTGCTCGCCCACGGCATCGAGCCCCTGGTCACGCTCTACCACTGGGACCTCCCCCAGGCCCTCGAGGACGCCGGCGGCTGGCCGGAGCGCGCCACCGCCGAGCGCTTCGCCGACTACGCCGCCCTCGTCGGCACCGCGCTCGGCGACCGCGTGCGCCGGTGGACCACCGTGAACGAGCCCTGGTGCGCGGCCATGCTCGGCTACGCGGCCGGCATCCACGCCCCCGGGCGCACCGAACCGGACGCCGCCGTCGCCGCCGCCCACCACCTGCTCCTCGGCCACGGACTGGCGGTCGACGCCCTCCGCGCCGCGCTCCCCCATGGCGCGGACGCCGAGATCGCCATCACGCTCAACCCCTACCCCGTCGTCGCGCTGGGCGACGGCGACGCCGACCGCGACGCCGCCCGGCGCGTCGACGGGATCGCCAACCGGCTGTGGAGCGAGCCGGTCCTGCACGGCACCTACCCCGAGGACGTGCTCGCCGACCTGGCCACCGTCAGCGACCTCGCCCACATCCGCGACGGCGACCTCGCCCAGATCGCCCGGCCGATCGACGCGCTGGGCGTCAACTACTACCGGCGCCACCACGTGCGCCACGAGCCCGGCGCCTCGGCGCCGCCCTCGCCGTGGCCCGGCTCCCCCGACGTCGCCGTCGTCGAGCCCCCCGGCGCTCCGACCTCGAACGGCTGGGCGGTCGAGCCCGACGGCCTCACCGAGGTGCTCGTGCGCCTGAGCCGGGAGGGCGCGCCACCGCTGTACGTCCACGAGAACGGCGCGGCCTTCGCCGACGTCGTCGGCGACGACGGCCGCGTCCACGACGAGGAGCGGCGCCGCTACATCGAGGACCACCTCGCCGCCTGCCTCGACGCCGTCGACGCCGGGGTCGACCTGCGCGGCTACATGGTCTGGTCGCTGTTCGACAACTTCGAGTGGGCCGAGGGCTACACCCAGCGCTTCGGCATCGTGCACGTCGACTTCGACACCCAGCGGCGCACGCCGAAGGACAGCGCGCTGTGGTACGCGGAGGTCGTGCGCACCGGCACCGTTCCCGCGCACGCCGCCCACCCCTCCGGGGACGGGCCCCGGCCGTGAACGCCGCCCGCGGGCGTCGCTGCACCCTCGAGGACGTGGCCGCCCGCGCCGGGGTCTCGAGGGCCACCGCCTCCCGGGTCGTCAACGGCAGCCCTCGGGTCTCGGAGGCCGCCCGGCGGGCGGTCGAGGCCGCCATCGACGAGCTCGGCTACGCCCCCAACCGGGCGGCCCGCTCGCTCGCCGCCGACCGCAGCGAGTCGATCGCGCTCGTCGTCAGCGAGCCCAGCGTCCGCCTCTTCGCAGACCCGTTCTTCGCCCCCGCCACGCTCGGGGTCACCGGCGTGCTCGAGCCCACCCGGTACCAGCTCGTCCTCGCGCTCGCCCACACCGAGGCCGGCCACGAGCGGCTCGAGCGCCACCTCGTGCGGGGCGGCGTCGACGGCGTGCTCGTCATGTCCGGCCGGGCCGGCGACCCCCTGCCCCGCCGCCTGGCCGACGCGGGCATCCCCACGGTCGTCGCCGGACGCCCGCCCGAGGGGGTGGACGTCGGCTACGTCGACGCCGACAACGTCGGCGGCGCGTGCCGGGCCGTCCGGCACCTGGTCGAGCGGGGGCGACGGCGCATCGGCACCGTCGCCGGGCCGCCGGACATGGTGCCCGGCGTCGACCGGCGCACCGGCTGGGAGAAGGCGCTGGCCGCCGCGGGGCGCACACCGGAGCCCGACCTCGTGGCCGCCGCCGACTTCACCCGGTCCGGCGGCGAGGCCGCCACCCGCCGGCTGCTCGAGCGGCACCCCGACCTCGACGGGCTCTTCGTCGCCTCCGACCTCATGGCGCTCGGGGCGCTCGACGCGCTCCGGGCGGCGGGCCGCCGGGTGCCCGACGACGTGGCCGTCGTCGGCTTCGACGACACCGAGCTGGCCCGCTCCGCCGACCCGCCGCTCACCACCGTCCGCCAGCCGCTCGAGCAGCTCGGCGCCGTCATGGCCCGGTTGCTCCTCGACCAGCTCGACCGTGACCGGCCGCCGACGGGCGTCGTGCTGGACACCGACCTCGTCGTGCGGGCCTCGGCCTGACCGGCCCTCAGCCCTCGGCCTCTGCCCCGCGCTCGCGGGCCCGCTCCCGGCTGCGCTCGGCCAGGTGGTCGGCCACCCCGATCGCCGTGAAGGGGAAGATCGGCGCCGGCAGCAGCACCAGCCCGCCGGCGGCGCGGGCCAGGACGAAGGTGTAGGCGGTCGCCACCACCACGGCGAGGACCCGAGGCCGCAGCTCGTCGTCGGGGTCGCGTCGCAGGGCCGCCACCCCGCCCGCGCCGACGCCGGCGACGATCCCCGACACGCCGTCGCCGGCCAGCGCCGACACCATGACCCCGATCGGCAACGCCAGGCCCATGGCCTTCAGCACCGCAGTCGGGGCCCGGGGGTGCTCGGACATGAAGGCCAGGGCGACGAACACGAACGGGATGAGCGCCAGGCCGAAGGCGATCGGCGGGCCCGGGTCGGGGGCGTCGACCTCGTCGGAGGCCAGCGCCACCAGCCCGGCCAGCATCGCCCAGAACGCCGGGACCAGGACCAGCGTGGCGACGAGGATCGCCCGCCACTTGCGCTGCGGCGGCAGCGGCGTGAGGCCCGCGGGCGGCCCGGACCGGCGTGCCCGCCGAGCCGACGGGCGGGTCGACCGGCCGGCCCGCGCGCCGCTCACCCCTTGACCGCCCCGGCGGTGAGGCCCCGGACGAAGTAGCGCTGCAGCGTGAAGAACACGATGAGCGGCAGCACCATCGAGATGAACGCGGCCGCGGTCAGCAGGTGCCACGACTCGCCCCGGGAGCCGACGAGGCCGGACAGCGCGATCGTGAGCACCTCGACGTCCGACGTGCCCCCCAGGAAGATGCGGGCGACGAGCAGGTCGTTCCAGACCCAGAGGAACTGGAAGATCGCGAACGCCGCCAGCGCCGGCACCGACAGCGGCACGACCAGCCGCCAGAAGATCGTGAAGTGGTCGGCGCCGTCGATCTTGGCCGACTCGATGATCGACGACGGCAGCGACCCGATGTAGTTGCGCAGCAGGTAGACGGCGAGCGGCAGGCCGAAGGCCGTGTGGGCGAGCCAGATGCCGAGGAACGTGCCGTTGAGGTCCAGGTCGGGGAAGATCCGCAGGCCCGCGACCTCGGCGCCCCTGGTGTACAGCCGGAGGATGGGGATGAGCGCCATCTGCAGCGGGACGACCATCAGGCCGACGACCGCGGCGAACATGACGTGCCGGCCCCGGAAGTCCATCCACGAGAAGGCGTAGGCGGCGAAGGCGGCGATGGTGATCGGGATCACCGTCGAGGGGATGGTCACCGCCAGGCTGTTCAGGAAGGCGTTCTCGAACCCGCCGGTGTCGAGCGCCGCCCGGTAGTTCTCCAGCGTCCACTGGCTGGTGTCGAAGAGGTGGCCGAAGACCGTCCACCAGCCGGTCGTCTCGACCAGGCCCTCGGGCCGGAAGGACGTGATGAGCACGCCCACCGTCGGCACCATCCAGATGGCGGCGACGATCGTGATGACGATGCGCGGCGCCCACCCGCCCTTGCGCACGTCGCTCGAGTCCGCCGTGGGCGGCGGCCCCTCGAGCTCGGTGGGGAGCGACTCCTCGACGGGGACGGCGGTCGTCATCGGGTCGCCTCCTGCTCGCGGAACCGCCGGATGTTCCAGATCATGATCGGGATGACGAGGACGAACAGGACCACCGCGATGGCTCCGCTGCGTCCGTCGTGGTTGCGGATGAACCAGTAGATCATCCGCTCGGCGATCACCTCGGTCTGGTTCGTCTCGGGGCTGCCGATGACGAAGACGATGTCGAACACCTTCATGGCGTTGATGACCATGTAGGTGACGACGACGGCGATGGTCGGGGCGATGCTCGGCACCGTGATGCGCCAGAACACCTGCATCTCGGACGCGCCGTCGATGCGGGCCGCCTCGAGGATCTCGTCCGGGATCGACTTGATGGCCGCGGACAGCACCACCATGGCGAAGCCCGTCTGCATCCAGATCATGATCACCATCAGCAGCAGGTTGTTCCACGGCCGTTCCTGCAGCCACGGCGTGGGCGTCATGCCGAGGCCCATCTTGATGCCGTTCAGCAGGCCGATGTTCGTCCCGTAGCCCTCGGGCCGGAAGCTGTAGACCAGCCGCCAGGTGACCGAGGCGCCGACGAACGAGATCGCCATCGGCAAAAAGATCAGCGACTTCGCCACCGCCTCGCCCCGGCGCAGGCGGTCGGCCAGGGTGGCGAAGGCGAGGCCGATGCTTGTGGCGACGGCCGGGACGACGACGACCCAGCCGAAGGTGTTGCGGATCGACCGCAGCATGGACTCGTCGGTGAAGACGAACCGGTAGTTCTCCAGCCCGACGAAGCCCTGGCCGTCCTGGTCGCCGAAGCTGACGACGATGGTGTTGATGACCGGGTAGACGAGGAAGACGCTGAGGATGACGAGCGCGGGCCCCACGAACACGTAGGGCCGCACGCCCTCACGGAACCGCTCCGGCAGGTGGTCCACCGTGCGGTTCATGGCCCAGTAGAGGATGAACACGCCGCCGACGCCCACGGCGATGGCGACCGCCACCAGCACGAAGCGGTTGACGTCGGCGTCGCGCAACCAGTCGAAGGTCAGCCACAGGCCGGCGAAGGCGGCGATCGGCACGACGAGCGCCCCCAGCAGGCGCAGCACCGCCAGCACGACCGCGCGTGCCGCCCGCGGTGCCGGCTCGTCCTCCTCCGGGACGGGCTCGGGCGCCTCCGGTTCCGTTTCCAGCGCCGTGGTCACGACGTGCTCACTCCCCTCGGTACGGATGCGGGGGGCGGCCGGCCGGCGGCCGCCCCCCACCGACGGACACCCGGTCAGCCCGGGCGACCGTCACCGTCTTCCTGTCAGTCGGGCCAGCTGGCCTCGATCTCGTCGAGGACCTCCTGCAGCGAGTCCGGACCCTCCTGGACGTATTGCAGCATGCCCGTCCAGAAGCTGCCGGCGCCGACCCGGCTCGGCATGAGGTCGGAGGCGTCGAAGCGACCGGTGTCGCTCTCCAGCGCCTCGATCACGATCTCCGACGACTCGGCCAGGATCTCGTTGGCGTAGCAGTCCGGTCCGACGGCGAGGTTGGGCGACAGGCGGGCCGACCCCGGCTCGCCACCCATGGCGCACTGGACCTCCTCGCCCGCGAACCGCTCCATGAAGTCGCGGATCTCGGGCGCGTCGCGGAAGGCGACGGCCAGCTCACCGGCGAACAGGACGCCGTCCTGCTCGATCGGCGGGAGCGGGAACCAGTCGTAGTCCACGCCGGCCTCGGCGTCCTCCGGGAAGAAGGCGTTGATGAAGCTCGCCTGCCGGTGCAGCCAGCACCCGGGCGGGTCCTGGAACATCGGACCGGGAGCGTCACCGAACGCGATCGACGGCGTCTGGTCGGCACCGCCGAGCACGTAGCCCTCGCCGAACATGATCTGGCCGAAGTACTCGCCGGCGGTCACGACGGCCGGGTCGTTGAACGGGATCTCGTGGTTGACCCACTGGTCGTAGACCTCAGGCCCCGCGGTGCGGAGCATGATGTCC
>DATGPY010000075.1:0-11532 GCA_035304465.1 Acidimicrobiales bacterium
CCGAGAAGGAGCGCCTGCCGCTCTACGAGCGCCACCACGTGCACGAGCAGCTGCACCGGGCGCTCGACCGCAAGGTCTGGCTGCCCTCGGGCGGGTCGCTCATCATCGAGCACACCGAGGCGCTGACGGTCATCGACGTCAACACGGGCAAGAACGTCGGCACGTCGAGCCTCGAGGAGACGGTGTTCAAGAACAACCTCGAGGCGGACGAGGAGATCGCCCGCCAGCTCCGGCTCCGAGACGTCGGCGGCATCATCGTCGTCGACTTCATCGACATGGAGAAGGCGTCGAACCGCGAGGAGGTCATCCGGGTCTTCCGGGAGGCCCTGTCCCGCGACAAGACCCGCACCCAGGTGTTCGAGATCTCCGAGCTCGGCCTCTGCGAGATGACCCGCAAGCGGATCGGCGAGGGCCTGCTGGAGTCGTTCACCACCCGGTGCCCGCACTGCGAGGGCCGGGGCGTGCTCATCGACAAGGAGCTGTTGCCCGACTGACCTCCGAGGTTGGCGACCGCCGACGGCGGCCGGGTAGGCTGTCCCGTCCCCGTCGTGGTCCCAGCGCGCTCGGCGCGCCGAACGAGGCAGATCGCATGTACGCAGTCATCAAGACCGGTGGCAAGCAGTACCGGGTCGAGAACGGCCAGCGGCTCGACGTCGAGCTGCTCGGCGCGGGCGACGCCGAGGAGGTCGAGCTGACGCCCGTCCTGCTCGTCGACGGCGACACCGTGCTGGCCGGTCCCCGGGCGCTGGAGAAGGCCAAGGTGACCGCCCGCGTGGTGGGCGAGGCGAAGGGTCCCAAGGTCACCGGGTTCACCTACAAGGCCAAGACCAACCAGCGACGCCGCTGGGGGCACCGCCAGCGGTACTCCACCATCGAGATCACCGGCATCAGCAAGGGCTGAGGGAGGCGCGACGACATGTCCAAGACCAAGGGCGCCGGCTCCACCAAGAACGGCCGCGACTCGCACTCCAAGCGCCTCGGCGTGAAGGTGTTCGACGGCACCGAGGTGCGCGCGGGCGCCATCCTCGTGCGCCAGCGCGGGACCCGCGTCCACCCGGGCGACAACGTCGGCCGGGGCGGCGACGACACGCTGTTCGCGCTCGTCGACGGCAAGGTCAAGTTCGGCCAGCGGCGCGGCCGCAAGCTGGTCGACGTGCTGCCGACCGCCTGAGCGCCACCATCGACCGCACCCGGGCCCCCGCCGCGGCGGGGGCCCGTTCGCGTCGTGTCACGGGCGCGTGAAGCTCGTGCCGCGCGTTTCGCAACGTCGTCACCGTCCCGACATACTCGGCAGCGGTGTCCCAGTTCGTCGACGAGTGCAACCTCCACGCCAAGGCCGGCGACGGGGGTGCCGGGGCGGTGTCCTTCCGGCGAGAGGCGCACGTGGCCCGGGGTGGGCCCGACGGCGGTGACGGCGGTGACGGCGGCGACGTCTGGCTGGTGGCCGACCACAACGTGGCCTCGCTGCTCGCCTTCCGCGACCACCCGTTCCGGCGGGCCGAGGACGGCGCGCACGGCATGGGCAAGGGACGGCACGGGCGGTCCGGCGCCGACGTGCTCGTGCCGGTGCCGGTCGGCACCGTCGTGCGCGACCGGGACGGCACCGTGCTCGCCGACCTGGTCAACCCCGGCGACCGCTACCTCGCCGCCGAGGGCGGCCGGGGTGGGCGGGGCAACGCCCGGTTCCTGTCCAACAGGCGCCGGGCACCCGCCTTCGCCGAGCAGGGCGAGGTCGGCGAGGAGCGCTGGCTGCGGCTCGAGCTCAAGCTGCTCGCGGACGTGGCCCTCGTCGGCTTCCCCAACGTCGGCAAGTCGACGCTGATCAGCCGCATCTCGGCGGCCAAGCCGAAGATCGCCGACTACCCGTTCACCACGCTCGAGCCACATCTCGGGGTCGTGCGCATGGACGACGGGTACGAGTACGTGGTGGCCGACATCCCGGGTCTCATCGAGGGCGCCAGCGAGGGGCGCGGCCTCGGCCACCAGTTCCTGCGGCACATCGAGCGCGCCCGCGTGCTGTGCGTGCTGCTCGACCTGGCGCCCTTCGCCGAGCGGCCGCCGGCCGAGCAGCTGGAGGTCCTCCTCGAGGAGCTGGGCGCCTACCGGCCCGACCTGCTCGAGCGCGAACGGGTCGTCGTGGGCAGCCGGGCCGACCTGGCCGAGGACGGGGCCGACGCCCCCGTCGAGCTGCGCATCTCGGCGGTGACCGGCGAGGGCATCGCCCGGCTGCGGGGACGGCTCGCCGACGCGGTGCGGGCGGCGCGGGCCGAGCTGCCCGAGCCCACGCAGTTCGTCGTCCACCGCCCGGCGAGCGAGGGGTTCCGGATCGTGCGGGACGGCGCCGAGTGGGTCGTCGAGGGACGCCAGGCGCTGCGGGCGGTGAACCTGTCCGACCTGACCCGCCACGACGCCCTCGACGAGGCCCACCGGCGCATCCGCCGCCTCGGCATCGACAAGGCACTCGCCCGGGCGGGTGCCCGGCCCGGGGACAGCGTTCGCATCGGAGGTCTGGTGTTCGAGTTCCAGGACGACGAGGACGACCGGTGATCGTCGTCGCGAAGATCGGGACCTCGTCGATCACCTGCGACGGCGGGGAGATCGACGAGGCGGCCGTCGCCAAGTTCTGCGCCGAAGTGGTCGAGCTGCGCCAGCTCGGCCACCGGGTGGTGATCGTGACCAGCGGCGCCATCGCCGCCGGCCTGCCACCCCTGGGGATCGCCGCCCGGCCGCGCGACGCGGTGACCCTGCAGGCGGCCTCCGCCGTCGGGCAGAGCCGCCTCATGCAGGTCTACGACGCAGCGCTGGGCCGGTCCGGCCTCGTGGGAGGGCAGGTGCTGCTCGCCCCGCTCGACTTCATGGTGCGCCAGCAGTACCTGCACGCCCGATCGACGCTCAACCGCCTGCTCGAGCTCGGCGTCGTGCCGGTCGTCAACGAGAACGACGCCATCGCCGACGACGAGATCCGCTTCGGCGACAACGACCGGCTGGCGGCCCTCGTCGCCCACCTGCTCGCCGCCGACCTGCTGGTGCTGCTGACCGATCAGCCGGGGCTCCTCAGTGGCGACCCCCGCTTCGACGCCGAGGCCTCGCTGATCGAGGAGATCGTCGAGGTCGACCACACCTTCGAGGCGATGGCCGGCGGCGTCGGGTCCGACCGGGGCAGCGGCGGCATGGCGTCGAAGCTGGCCGCGGCGAAGATCGCGGCCTGGTCGGGCGTGCGGGCGGTGATCGCCCACGCCCACCGGTCCGGGGTGCTGCTCGACGCCGTCAAGGGCACGCCGGGCATCGGGACCGTCGTCGTCCCCCGGAAGCGCCGGCTGCCGGCGCGCAAGCTCTGGATCGCCTTCGCCGTCGGGTCGTCGGGCACGATCCTCGTCGACGAGGGCGCCAAGCGGGCGCTGCGCGAGCGGGGCGTGTCGCTCCTGCCGGCGGGTGTCACCGGCGTGAAGGGGAGCTTCGAGGCCGACGACGCGGTGGAGATCGCCGGGCCGGACGGCGAGGTGTTCGCCAAGGGCCTGAGCCGACTCGACGCCGCCGGCCTGCGCGAGGTGTCCGGGCTGCGCACGTCCCAGCTGCCGGAGGGCGTGCCCCACGAGGTGGTGCACCGCGACGACCTCGTCGTGCTGCCCTGAGCCGCCGGCCGCGGGCCCGGCGTGGGCGGCGGCCGGCGCCGGGTACGGTCGCCGGCGTGACCAGGGGGCCGCGGTGAGCCGAACCGTGGACGCACCGGCCGGTGCGCCCACCACCGCCACGCCCGTGGCGCCCCGCCGGGCGCCCGGGCTCGTGGTCGCCCTCGTGGCCGCGCCGCTGCTCGCGCTGCTGCGGTGGTGGCAGCTCCACGGGCGGGCGCCGCTCTCCTGGCAGGACACCGGGGACTTCGCCGCCACGGCCGAGGCGCCCTGGGCCAGCCGGGCGCTGTGGGCGGGCAGCCGCCCGCCGGGCGTACCGGTGCTGCTGCGCCTGGCGGGCAGCGACCTGTCGCGGTACGTGGCGCTGCAGGCCGCCCTGGCCGTGGCCTGCTGGACGGCCTTGGCGGCGTCGGTGGCGACGGTCGTGCGAGGACGGGGCCGGTGGGTGGCCGCCGGCGCGGTGGTCGCACTGGCCGCCACGACGCCGGTGACGATGTGGGAGCGGTCGGTGCTGTCCGAATCGCCGGCGCAGTCGCTGCTGGCCCTGACCGTGGCCGCCGGCCTGCAGGTCGCCCGGTCCCCGGGCCGGGGGGCGGTGGCCGCCACCGTGGCGGTGGCGGCGGCCTGGCTGGCGGTGCGGGACAGCCACGCGGCGGTCGCGCTGGGCGGCGGGGCCGCGGCGCTGGGGGTCGCCGTGGCCGCGGCCGCCCGCGCCCACCTGGCCGCCCGCCGCGCGGTCGGCACCGGCGCCCCGGCCTGGGCGCGCCCGCTGGCCGCCCTGGGCGCGGCGGGCCTCGCGCTCGGCGCCCTGGCGATGGCCGGCGCGGCCCACGGCGAGCGGCACGCCTTCCCGACCCGTAACGTCTACGCGGTACGGATCCTGCCCTACCCCGAGCGGGTGGAGTGGTTCGCCGACCACGGGATGCCCCAGGCCGAGCACTTCCTCGGCCCCGACCGGCGGGCGCCCCACGTGGAGCCCGGCCGGGCACCGGTCGTCGCCGTCGCCGACGACGACCCCGAGCTCGGGCCCTGGCTGCGGTGGGTGGCGTCGGAGGGTCGCCCGGCCCTGCTGCGCTACATGGCCACCCACCCCGGCTACGTCCTGGCCGAGCCCTTCCGCAGCCCCGAGCGGGCCTTCAACAACGCGGGCGGCGACCGGGACTTCTACGCGGCGCCCGACACGGTCCGCGCCCCCCTGGTCGACCGGGTGCTGGCGCTCCCCAGCCCGCTGGTGCTGGCGGCCGGCGCGCTGCTCGTCGGCTGGGGTGTGGGCCTCGGGCGCTGGACCCCGGCGCTGGTCACCGGGTCGGTCTGCGTCGCCCTGGCCGCCGTCCACGGGCTCGTGGCCTGGCACGGCGACGGCATGGAGACGGCGCGCCACCTGGTCGTGCCCGTTCTCCAGCTCCGCCTCGGCGTGCTGCTGCTGGTCGTCGGCCTGCTGCCGCCCGCCGGCCCGGGCACGGCGGGGGAGGGGACGTCCCCCGCCCCGGCGTCGTCGGAGGAGGGGCCCGCGGCTCAGGGATCGGGGTAGCCGGGGTCCAGGCTCGGGTGGTCGAGCCCGCCGTCGACACCCACGACCTGGCCGGTCAGGTACGACGACGCCGGCGAGGCCAGGAACAGGATCGCGGCGGCGACCTCGTCCGGGTCGCCGATGCGGCGCAGCGGGGTGGCCTCCTCGAGCCCGCGCCGGGTGGCCTCGTCCTCGGTGACGAGCGCCAGCGCCGAGGTGGCGACGGCACCGACCGCCACGGCGTTCACCCGGATGCGGGGGGCCAGGTCGCGGGCGGCGAGACGCGTCCAGTGCGACAGCGCCGCCTTGGCCGTGCCGTAGGCGAGGAAGCCGCGCCCCGCCGTCGAGCCGATGGCGGACGACACGTTGACCACGGCCGCGGGCGCGTCGTCCTCCCGGGGCGACGCCAGCATGAACGGCACCGCCGCCTGCGTGACGGCGTGCGCCGTCGCCACGTTGAAGTGGAAGGCGGCCGCCAGGTGGCGGGGCGCGGTCCGGGTGAACTCGCGGGGCATCCAGCCCCCGACGTTGTTGACCACCACGTCGAGGCGGCCGAGCTCGCCGGCCGCCGCCTCGGCCAGCCCGGCGGCGGCGTCGAGGTCGGACAGGTCGGCGGGCACGACGACCGCCCGACGGCCCGCGGCCTCGATCCGCTCGGCCACGGCGGCGAGCTGCTGCTCGGTGCGGGCCGACACGACGACGTCGGCGCCGGCCTCGGCCAGCGCCACCGCGGTCGCCGCGCCGATCCCCCGCCCGGCGCCGGTGACGACGGCGGCCCGGTCGGTCAGACGGAAGCGGTCGAGGATCACGTCGAACCCCTCCCCAGCACGTGGTCGCGGATCCAGCTGTGCATGGCGATGCCGGAGGCCACCCCGGCGTTGATCGATCGGGTCGAGCCGAACATCGTGATCGAGCGGACCTCCCGGCAGGCCGCCCGGGCGGCCGCGGAGAGCCCCGGTCCCTCCTGCCCGAAGAGGAGCACGCAGCGGTGGGGCAGGGGGGACGACTCCAGGGGGACGGCGCCCGGGAGGTTGTCGATGCCGACGAGCGGCAGGTCCTCGCCGGCCGCCCAGGCCGCCAGGTCCTCGATCGTCGGGTGGTGGACGACGTGCTGGTAGCGCTCGGTCACCATCGCCCCCCGGCGGTTCCAGCGACGGCGCCCGACGATGTGCACCGCCGCGGCCAGGAAGGCGTTGGCGTTGCGGACCACCGTCCCGATGTTCAGGTCGTGGCGCCAGTTCTCGATGGCGACGTGGAACGGGTGCCGCCGGGCGTCGAGGTCGGCGACGATCGCCTCGACCCGCCAGTACCGGTAGCGGTCGACGACGTTGCGGCGGTCGCCCCGGGCCAGCAGCTCCGGGTCGAGCCGGGGGTCGTCCGGCCACGGGTGGGGGTGCGGCCCGACACCGACGGGCGGGTCGCCCTCCGGTGCCGGACGCTCGGCGCCCGCGGCCCGCGGTCGCCCGTTCAGGGCGCGGCGCCCGACGTGCCGCCGGCGGTGTCGGTCGGCGCGTCGGACGGTGCCGAGCCGGGGCCGATGCCGAGCTGCTCGCGGATCTGGGCGAGCCGGGCCTGGGCCTCGGTGTTCATCGCCGCCTGCTCGACCTCGAGCATCCGGCTCTCCACCGAGCTCTCGGTCAGCTCGGCCATGCCCTTGGCCCGGGCGTAGCGGGTCTCGATCTTCTGGCGGACCTCGTCGAGGGTGGGCACGTCCTGGCCGACCGACTCCGACAGCGAGGCCATGGCCGTGTTCATCTGCTCCTGCATCTTCGCCTGGTCGAGCTGGCTGAGCAGCTTCTGGCGCTCGGCCAGCTTCTGCTGCAGGGCGGTGGCGTTCTGCTGGACGGCGGCCTTCGCCTGGTTGGCGGCCTCGGTCGACTGCAGGTGCAGGGCCTTCAGGTCCTCGACCTCGCGCTCGAGGGCGATGAGGCGGTTGGCGAAGCTCTCGGCCGTGGCCGTGTACTGGGCGGCCTTGGCCTGGTCGCCGGCCTGGGCGGCCTGCTCGGCCATGAGCACGGCCTGCCGGGCGTTGGTGCTGACCTTCTCCAGGTCGGCCATCGCCCGGTTGAGGCGCATCTCGGTCTGCTTCTGGTGCGCGATGACGTTGGCGGCCTGCTCCTTCAGCCGGCGGTGCTGGTCCTGGGCTTCGGAGATGGCTTGTTCGAGCTGGACCTTGGGGTCGGCGCGCTCCTCGAGCGACATGCCGAGCTTCGCCGTGATGTAGGCCCACCACCGTCGCAACACCTTGAGCATGCCCGCACTGTAGATCGCTCAGGGGCGCAGTCGGCGGGCGGCCCCGGCGAGGCGGGCCACGGTGGCCCGCGCCTCGGGCACGCCGAGGCGGTGGGTGACGGCCGTGTAGACGAGGCCGGCGGGCCCGACGACCAGCACGACCTCGACGACCTCGGGCAGCGCGCCGAGCACGTGCTCGGCACCGGCGGCGACCACGGCGGCCACCGCGCAGCCGGCCGAGATGGGCGCCAGCCAGCGGCCGGCCAGCTTGGTGCGGCCGATGCGCCACGCCAGCGCGGTGCTCAGCATCCGGTACTCGATCCAGCGGGAGACGGTGGCGCCGATCGCCAGGCCGAGGATGCCGAGGTGGACGACGCCCTCGGGGTTGTCGCGCACCTCGGCGGGCAGCGGTCCGACGGCGAACACGTCGCCCCAGCCCTCGACCTGCTCCGGCCCGACGTACAGGCGGTCGAGCGGGAACATGAAGGCGAGGCCGACGATCGCCGAGAGGACGACGCCGAGCACGCCGAGCCGCGCCGGGGTGCGGGGGTCGTCGAGCGCGTAGAGCCCGTTCTGCAGCAGCCGGGTGGCGGTGGCGGGGAGGAGCCCGACGGCGAGGACGGCGAGGGTGAGCCACACCGCGACCGTGTCGGCCCGCCCGAAGCTGCCCCGCTCGAACACCGCGGCGACGACGACGTCGCCGACGACGATGAACATGGTGGCCGTGAAGGCCACGTACCAGCCCATCCGGGCCATGCTGTCCTCCAGCCGCAGCCGGAAGCGCCGTCGGGTCTCGGGGTCGTGCACCGCGACCTGCGACATGTCGGGCAGCTCGGCCGCCGCCACGCTCACGCCGAACAGGCTGACCGGCAGCAGGTAGAGCACCATCGTGTAGGTGAGCGACGAGACGGCGCCGCTGACCAGGTAGCTCGCCAGCCACAGGTCGACCCACCCCATGATCTGGATGGCGCCCCGCCCGGCGAGCACCGGCACGAAGCGGCCGATGACGCTGCGGACCCACGGGTCACGGGCGTGCAGGTTGGGGCGCACGGCGCCGAGCAGCCGCCGGACCGGCCGCAGCTGCACGCCGAACTGGAGCACGCCGCCCACGAACACGCCCCAGGACAGCGCGACGGCGAGGTCGCGCTGGTCGGCCGCCGAGGTGTGGCCGCCGACGACGACCACCCCACCGACGAGCGCGGCGATCTGCGCCACGTTCCACAGCACCGGGGCCACGTAGGACAGGAAGAACTGCTTGTGGCTGTTGAGGACCCCCAGGCACCAGGCCGACAGCACGAGGAAGCCGATGCCCGGGAACATGATCCGGGTGAGCTGGACGGTCAGCTCGTACTTGTCCTGGGCGAAGCCGGGCACGAGCAGGTCGGTGAGCGGCCCCGCGAACAGGACGCCGACCAGGCTGATGACGCCGGTGAGCGCGGCGAGCAGGCCGGCGATGGCGCCGGCCAGGTGGCCGGCCTCCTCGTCGCGGCCCTCGGCGCGCAGGCGGGCGTAGACGGGGATGAACGAGGCCGACAGCACCCCCTCGCCGAGCAGGTTCTGCATGAGGTTGGGGATGCGCAGCGCGGCCTTGAACGCGTCGGCGGCCGGTCCCGCGCCGAGGAAGGCGGCGGTGACCATCTCCCGGATCAACCCGGCGCAGCGCGACAGCAGGATGCCGGCGGCGACCAGCAGCGAGCCGCGGGCGTTGGACCGGGCGGCGGGCTCGGCCTCGGCGGCCGCCGGTCCGGTGCCCTCGGGCGCTCGGGGCTCGGTCGGGGGGACCGTGTCGGCCGGCCAGGCCTCCCCCCAGGAGACCTCGTGCTCCGCGGTGTCCGGGCCGCCCCAGCCGACGTCCGCGGCGTCCCAGCCCCGGGGCGGGGCCCAGCCGGCGTCGGCCGCCGGTGCCGGTGCCCACCCCGCCCCGTCCCCGGCCGGGCCGGCGCCCTCGGCCGCCCAGGGGTCGTCGTGCGCCGGGGACCGGGGCCCGTCGGGCCCGGGTGTCCACGTCTCGTCGCGCGCGGGCGCCCACGGGCCGGCCCCCTCGGGCGCCCACGGCTCGCCCGCTCGGAGGTCGTGCGGCTCGTCGCGCGCGGGCGCCCACGGGCCGGCGTCCCGTGGCGCCGGGGTCGCGGCCTCTCCGCCGGCCCGGGCGTCGGTCCGGTCGGGGGAGGGGGGCGCGCCCGTCCCGCCGGCCCACGGCTCGGGCCGTCCGGGCGCCCACGGCTCGTCGACGTGGACGGCCCGGTGCTCGCCGGTCATCCACGGCCCCGGCGGCTGCTGGGCGAGGCCGGGCGACTCCGGCGCCAGGCCGAACATGTCGGCGGGCAGGGGCAGCTCGCCGGTCACCTCCTCCGGTGCCCAGCGGCCGGCGGGTGGCTCGGCCCCGCCCCAGCGCAGCCGCCACGGGGGCGGCGGGGCGCCGCCGGCGTCCTCGGGCCGGTCGGTCGCGCCGGTGGACCGCCCGAAGAACTCCCGGGCCCGGCGCCGGTTCGCCTCCCCGTAGTGCAGCTCCTCCTGGCGGACGGCGCGCCGGACCCGCCGCGGCCGCGGCTCGTCGCCCCGGCGCTCGGGTGCCGCGCCCCGCTCGTCGCGCCGGCGGCGTCGGCTCACCGCGCCCCGCCCGGTGGCAGGTCGCGCGGCCACGCCGTCGCACCCCCCGCCGGGGTGACGCCCGCCTCGTCGAGCGCGAGCCGCAGCGCCTCCATCTCGCTCACGACGGCGTCGATGTCCGCGCCGAGGCTGCCGGCGACCGCCGCCCCGCCCGCCGCCCGGGCGGAGATCTCGACGGTGCGGACGACCGCCTCCTCCAGTCGGGCGTCCAGCAGGCGCAGCTCGCGCTGCGCCCGCTCGATCACCTGGTCGAGGCGGTCGGCGGAGGACCGCTGGGACTCGAGCGACTGCCGGACCGCGCGGTCGGCCTCGTCGAGGCCGCCGTCGGCGGCGGCCCGCTCGAGCCGGGCCAGGCGGCGGTCGATGTCGGCCACGTCGATGCCCCGCCGGGCCCGCACCAGCGCCTGGCCGCGCTTCGCGACCTGCCAGCACTCCTCGACACCGGTCTGCACCCGCCGCTCGATCTCGCCCAGGCGGTCGCGCAGGGGCCCCGGCGGGACCCGCTCGAGCGCGTGGGCGAACCGCGACCGGGCCTGCAGCGCGTCCTGCACGAACCGCCGCCAGGGCTCCTGGAGCGTGAACGGGTCGATGCGCTCACGGCGCCGGCCCCGGGGCGCGAGGCGCACCACGTTGAGGGCCCAGAGCGCCACGCCCGCGAGCACCGCCGCCCACACCGGCAGGCCCGCGACCGCCAGCACGACGGCGACGGCGATCCCGACGAGGAGCCCGACCGGTGACAGGAGCGCCCGGGCGCCACGGTGGGAGAGCATGCGGTCGCGGAAGGTCGGCGCGGCCATAGGTGTCGTTCACGTTACGCGGGCGCGCACCGCCCCCGGCGCATCGGCTCCGGGCCGGGCGCCGGAGGCGTCCCGGGCGTCTCAGCCGGCGTAGCGCTCCAGCGCCTCGGTCGCGCGCTCCTCGGCGTCGGCCAGCGTCGAGGCGACGTCCTGGTCGTTGAACAGGATCCCCTCCATCGCCGCCTCGACCGCGTCGGCGACGTCCGGGTAGGGACCGATCAGCGGGCCCGACCGGTCGGGGTCGGCGTCGCTCAGCTGCTCGGCGGCCGGCTGGAGCAGGACGCCGGCCAGGTCGTGCTGCCAGAACTCCTGGACCTCGGGCTCGTCCTCGACGTCCTTCACCACGGGCAGGTAGCCGCCCTGCAGGTGCCAGATCTTGGCGTTCTCCGGCTGGAGCATGAACTCCATGAAGGCCCACGACGCGGCCACCTCCTCGGGCGAGGAGGTGTTCAGCAGGTAGAAGGCGCCGCCGCTCGGAAACACCTGCCCGGGCTCCTCGAGCCCGGGGAAGGGGCCGGTACCGGGGACGAGCACGCTGAGGTCGATCGCCGAGGCGTCGAAGTCGACCCCTGCCTCCTCGGCCGTGATCGTGCCGCCCAGGGCGTCGCGGATCGTCGTCGACGCCGTCGAGGTCTCGATGAGCATCGACGACTCCTGGGTGACCAGCGCCAGGTAGTGGTCGATGCTGCCCTCGGTGTTGGCGAACGCGTTGACCAGGCCCTCGTCGTCCATCTCCTTGAGCATGGTCATGAGC
>DATGPY010000076.1:0-17239 GCA_035304465.1 Acidimicrobiales bacterium
CAAGGTCGACGACCTGAAGTCCGCGCTCGGGCTCTGAGCGCCGAGCCGACGCTCCTCGACGAGCCGGCCCGCCAGCAGGTCGTCCGCGTCCTGCCCGACGAGCCGGCCATCGGCAAGACCTTCGACTACCTGGTCCCCGACACGCTCGGGGACCAGGTGCGCGTCGGCGACCGGGTGCGGGTCGCGCTCGGCGGGCGGCGGGTGGGCGGCTGGGTGGTCGCGGTCGGGGTCGAGCCGCCGCCCGGGGTGGCGCTGCGGCCGCTCGCCCGCTGGTCGGGCCGGGGCCCGACGCCGGAGCTCCTCGAGCTGGCCCGGTGGGCCGCCTGGCGGTGGGCGGGCCGGCCGGCAAGCCTGCTGCGCACCGCGTCGCCCGAGCGCGTGGTCAAGCGCCTGCCGCCGCCCCGCCGCGCGCCGGCGCGGCCGGCGCCGCCCTCGCCGGTGGCGCGCCTCGTCGACCACGCGCTCGCCCGGCCCGTGTCGCTCGTGCGCCTGCCCCCGGCCGCGGACCCGACCGAGGTGCCGGTCGCCGTGGCCGTCCGCGGCCACACGCTGGTCGTGTGCCCGACGGCGCCGCTGGCCGCGGCGGTCGTCGCGCGGCTGCGGCGAGCGGGGGTGCCGGCGGTGCGCCACCCGGAGGGGTGGGCGGCCGGGGCGGCGGGGGCGACCGTGGTCGGCACCCGGGCCGCGGTCTGGGCCCCGGTCGGCGACCTGCGGGCCGTCGTCGTCGTCGACGAGCACGACGAGGCGCACCAGCAGGAGCAGGCACCGACCTGGCACGCCCGGGAGGTGGCCGTCGAGCGGGCCCGCCGCGCGGGCGTGCCCTGCGTGCTGACCTCGCCGTGCCCGTCGCTGGAGGCGCTCGCCCTCGCCCGCCCGCTCACGCCGCCCCGCAGCGTCGAGCGGGACGGGTGGCCGGTCGTCGACGTCGTCGACATGCGCCGCGAGGACCCGCGGGCCGGGCTGCTGACGCCCACGCTCGTGCGCCTGCTCCGCAGCGACCGCCGGGTGCTGTGCGTGCTCAACCGCACCGGTCGCGCCCGCCTGCTGGCCTGCGCCGCCTGTGGCGAGCTGGCCCGGTGCGAGCGCTGTGACGCGGCGGTGGCCCAGCCGTCGGCCGAGGTCCTGCGCTGCGCCCGCTGCGGCACCGAGCGGCCGGTGGTGTGCGCGGCGTGCGGGGCGGGCCGGCTGAAGGCCCTGCGCCAGGGCGTCACCCGGGTGCGGGACGAGATCGAGGCCCTGGTGCGCGAGCCGGTGGCGGAGGTGACCGGTGCCCGGCCGGCGGAGGGCGCCCCGTCCGCCCGGGTCGTCGTCGGCACCGAGGCGACGTTGCACCAGGTCGACCGGGCCGACGTCGTCGCCTTCCTGGACGCCGACCAGGAGCTGCTGGCCCCGCGCTACCGGGCGGCGGAGCAGGCGCTCGGGCTCCTCGCCCGTGCGGCCCGCCTGCTCGGCGGGCGGTCCGGCGGCGGGCGCCTGGTGGTGCAGACCCACGTCCCCCGCCACGAGGCGGTGCAGGCGGCCCTGCACGGCGACCCGGCGCGGGTGAGCGAGGCCGAGCGCGAGCGCCGCGCGCTGCTGCGGTTCCCGCCGGTGACCGCCCTGGCCGAGGTGTCCGGCCCGGCGGCGGGTGAGCTGGTCGAGGCCCTGGGCGACCCAGCCGGCGTCGAGGTCCTGGGACCGTCCGACGGGCGCTGGCTGCTGCGAGCGCCCGACCACCGGACCCTGTGCGACGCGCTCGCGGCCACGCCGCGTCCGCCCGGTCGGGTCCGCGTCGCGGTCGACCCGCCCCGGGTCTGACCCGGTCGGCCGCCCGCCGGGGTGCGCAGGTCCACCCGGCGGCTCAGGCGTCGGGGCGTGGACGGTCCGGGGCGGCGCGGGCGGCGACGACCAGGGCGGCCGTGGCCACGGCGTGCCCGGCGAGGGCCAGCACCAGCGCGGGCGCGGGGTCGCTGCGCAGGCCCGCCACCCGTGAGCACCAGGCGACCAGCACCACGTGGACGGCGACGAGCACGAGCGCTCCCCGGGTGCCGCGGGCGACGGGGAGGCCGCCGAGCCGGCGGAGCGGCGGCTCCAGGACCAGCAGGCCGAGGCAGGCGACGCCCCCGACCACCGATCCGAGGCGCCCCCGGCCGTCGAGCGCGACGGTCCACGCGACGACGCCCACCGCGGCGAGCACGCCGCCACCCCCCAGGCGGCCCCAGGCGAACGGCCAGCCGAGGGCGGCCGCCGGGAGGGCGGCGCCGAGGACCACCGTCGCCATCTCGGTGTCGGGGACGGTGAGGTAGACGCCCGCCACGGTGACGGCGAGCATCACCGGCCCGACGCCCGGGGCGAGGTGCAGGCCCGCGCCGACCCGCCTCGGCCGGCGTCCCGCGGCGCGGTCGAGGTCGGCCGCGGCGGCACCGCCGAGCACGGTGGTGGTCACGACGACGGGCCGCACCCAGCCGGGGTCGGCGGGCAGCGCCGCCGCCAGCACGAGCGCGCCCGGCACGGCGGCGAGCACGTGGAGCGACCACCGCTCGGCCAGGTACCCGCCCGCCGCCAGCAGCCCGAGGCCGGCGACGACCTGGTCGTCCACCGGCAGGACGTCCCGATCCAGCGCGGCCACCGCCGCGGCGGCGACGACCACCCCCGCGAGCGGCACGCGGCGGCGCAGGGCCAGTGCGACCGCCGCCACGAGGGCGGTGCCGAGCGCGGCCAACGAGCACGCGTCGCGGAACCCGGGCTCGTCGATGAGGTCGGTCAGCGTGTCGATCATGCGCGCCCGCCGGCGACGCGCCGCCGCGTCCCCGGGCCGGCTGCCGAGCCTAGCGGCGGGCCCGCGGTCGGGTCGGGTCGCGCGGCGGCCGTCGGTCCGCGCCGGGGCGACACCGCTGCGGGCGCTGCGCGTGCGAGGATCGGGCGCCCGGACGAGGGCAGGCAAGGAGCGGCGGTGGCAGGAGACTGGAACGACGCCGAGCTGGCACGGGCCGACGACCTCGACCTGCTCGTGCACGCTGCCCGGTTGCTGGGTGCCGACGGCTCGCTGGCGGTGGGCGGTGCGGGGGCCGTGTCGGTGAAGGGCACGGTGACCGACGTCCTCGGTGAGCCGGTCGACGTCCTGTGGGCCACCGGCCGGGACGCCGACCTGGCCGCCGCCGAGCGCGCCGAGCTGACCCCGCTGCGGCTCGAGCGGCTCGCCGGCCTGGCCGGGCTGGCCGCGCTCGACGACGACCGCCTCGACGCCGAGCTGCGGGCCGCGTCGCTCGACCCGGACGCACCCGCCCCGTCGCCGGCGGCCCTCCTCCACGTGGCGCTGCCGTACCGCTACGTCCTGCAGACGCCGGCGGCACCCGTGCTCGCCCTCACCGCCACGCCCCGGGGTGCCGACCTGGTCGCCGAGGTGTACGGGGACGAGGTGGTGGTCGTGCCCGACGCCGACCCGGGCCTGGCGCTGGCGCGCGCCTGCGCCGAGCGCTGGCGTGCCCAGCGCCACGAGGGCACCCGGGGGATCGTGCTGGTCCACCACGGGCTGTGCACCTTCGCCCACGACGCCCGCACCGCTTACGCCGCGCACGTCGAGCTGGTCCGGACGGCGCTGTCGCGGCTGGAGGCAGGCGGTGCGGCCGCGGCTCCGCCCGCGCCGCCGACCGCGGTGCCGGCGGCGCCCGGTCCCGCGGTCACCGGCGGCGATCCGGCCGTCGACGACCAGCTGGTGGGCGACCTCGACGCCTTCGGCGCCGGCGATCCGACCGCCTACGGCGCAGGGGCCGGCGTCCCCGGTGGGGCGGCGCTGCCCGCCCCGTCACCGGACGGCGGCACGGCGCCCGCGGTGCCCGCGGGGGACGCGGGCGCGACCGCCGCGCTGCGGCGCGCCGTCTCGCTGGCGGCCGGCCGCCCCGTGGTGCTGCGGACGGCCGAGGACGGCGCCGCCCGTCGCCTGGCCGGGCGGGAGGACCTCGCGGCGCTGGTCGGGTCGGGCCCGGCGTCACCCGAGCTCGTCCGCCACGTCGGACCCGCACCCCTCGTCGGGCGGGACGTCGACGCCCACGTCCGGTCACGCACGTCCGAACCGGTCCACGGGAGCGGCGCGGGGGAGGGGCGAGGCGACCCGCGGGGCGCCGTGCCCCGCGTCGTCGTCGATCCCGAGCTCGGGGTGCTGGCGGTGGGCGACAGCCCTGCCGAGGCGGCCCGGACGCTCGAGGTGTTCGAGCACACGGCCTGGGTCGCCGAGCGCGCCGCCGCGCTCGGCGGCTACGTGCCCCCGCCCGCGACCGCGCTCACCAGGGCGGCCCGTGCCCCCCGCCGGACAGAGCCGTCCGACCACCACCGGCCGGAGCCCCTGGCGGGCCGCGTCGCTCTCGTGACCGGTGCCGGGTCGCCGGTCGGCCGGGCGACGGTCCGGGCGCTCGTCGGCGCGGGGGCGGCGGTCGTCGGCCTCGACGGCGACGCCCACGCGCCCGACCTCGCCGGCGGCCCCGCCTACGTCGGGGTGCCCGGCGACCCGACGGACCCCGAGGACGTCGAGGCGGCCGCCGCCCGGGCCGTGCGGTGCTTCGGCGGGCTGGACGTGCTGGTGGTCGGGGAGGCGGCGCCGGTGCCGGACGGGTCGGTCGCCGGGCTGTCCCGGGCGGCGTGGCGGCAGGCGCTCGACGGCGCCGCCGCCGGGGCGCTGGCGGCGCTGCCGGCAGCCCACCCGCTCCTGCGGCTGGCGCCCGCCGGTGCCGCCGTGGTCGTGATCGCCCGGCCGTGCGGGTCCGGGGCGGCGGGAGCGGCGGCCGACGTGCTCGCCCGGCTGGTCCGGGTCGCGGCGCACGAGTGGGCCGGCGACGGCATCCGGGTCAACCTCCTCGAGGCGGGCCCGGTCACCGGTGCCGGGAGCGGCGACGGCGGCGGGGCCGGCGGGGGTGCCGCCGCCGGGGCCGGGGCCGCCGAGGTCGCCGCCGCGGACGTCGCCGCCGCCGTGGTGGCGCTGTGCGGGCCCGGCCTCGGTCGCACGACGGGGGCCCGGGTCCCGGTCGGCGGCACCCCGCTGCCGACCTGAGGCCGGGGGCCGGCCCCCGGGTGGGACCCGCAGGCCGCCGGGCACGACCCCTCGGGTGCGAGCCCGTGGTCGAACCGTGCCCGGGGTGGGACGCCGGGCCGGACCGGCGGGGTCAGAAGATGAAGGCGCACCAGGGCGCCCGGGCGGTGGCGAAGGCGGCGGTCGCCGCCGCGACCGCACCGGGGCGGTGCTCGTCCACCCACCCGGCAGCGGCGAGCCGCTGCCACGAGTGGCCGCCGAGGTAGGCCGCGCCCAGGGCGCCGACGCCGACGGTCAGGTCCGGCTGGTCGGTCGTGGGCGCGCAGTCGCCCCCGTCGGGCCCGACGTCCAGCCGGTACCGCCCGTCGGCGTAGCCCATCGGGTCCCGCACCTCCAGCACCAGCGAGGCCGGGGCGGCGTAGCGGCGGGCGGCGACGGCGGCCGGCAGGTCGAGGACCCGCAGCCAGACGTGGTCGGACCGGTCGACGAGCTGGGCCGCCCGGCCGTCGACGAGAGCCAGCGGTGCGGGGTCGTCGAGGGTCCGGAGCGCGACGGTCGCCGTGGCGATCCAGTCGACCGAGGCGAGGTAGCGCAGCAGCTCGATCTCGGCGCGGGGCGTGGCCGCCACGAGCAGCTCGGCGTGCGCCTTGCCCGCCGGGCGGTTCGCCTTCCAGGTCTCGTCGACCGTGTAGGTGACCGCCCCCTGCACCTCGCCACCGCCGTCGCGCCACAGCGCCTTCAGGGCGTTCCGCCGGCGCTCGTGGTCGCCGTCGTCGACGTCGAGCAGGGCGGCCAGCACCTGCCAGCGCTGGGTCGACGCCCCGATGTGGCCCGGCCTCGCGGGGCGGATGCGGTCGTAGAGCTCCTCGACCACCTTGGCGAAGGTCTCGCCGTCGACGAGCTCGACCTCGCCCCGGGGCGCGTCCAGCCAGGCCGCCGCGTGGGCGTCGACCCGGAGCGTCGTCGCCTCGGTCGCCGGTCCGTAGCCGTAGCGCCCGTAGATCGGGTACTCGGCGGCGATGAGCACCGCGACCGGCTCGCCCCGCTCGACGGCGTCGTCGAGGTGGTGGCGCATGAGGCGGGTGAGGTGGCCCTGGCGGCGGTGGGTGGGCAGCACGCCGACGCTGCTGACCGCCGACGCGGTGATCACGCCGCCGGGAACGGTGAGCGGCGTGGCGAACGAGCGGGCGACCCCGCACATCCGCCCCCGGGCGTCGACGGCGGCGAGGCAGCGCTCGATGTCGACGTCGCGGCGCCGTGCCTCGACCCCGGCGGCCGTGGGCGGCGGGGAGAGGAAGGCCGTCGCCTTGACCTCGAGGAAGCGGTGGAGCTCGTCGGCGGCGATGGGCCGGACGGCGGGTGCGCTCACGGTTCGAGGCTAGGGACCGGGCGTGGCGTCACCCACCGAATTCGGGTCCGCCCGGCCGGGGTCCCCGGCGGCCCACTCGCGACGGCGCACCTCGTAGAGGGCGACCGCGGTCGCCACCGCCACGTTGAGCGAGCCGACCCGGCCGAGCTGGGGGATGTACGCGATGTCGTCGCAGGCGGTGAGCGCGGCGGGAGAGAGCCCGCGGTCCTCGTGCCCGACGACCAGGCACACCGCGGCCGGCAGGGCGAGCTCGGGGAGCGGGGTGGCCCCCTGGGCGAGCTCCAGGCCGACCACGCGGTAGCCGCCGGCGCGGGCGGCCTCGGCGGCCTCGGCGACGGTGTCGTGGTGGGACCAGCGGAGGTAGCGCTCGGTGCCGAGCGCGGTCTTGGCGGTCTTGGCGCCGGTCGGGGGCGCCGTGTCGCCGACCAGCCACAGGTGGTCGACCCGCAGCGCGGCGGCCGTCCGCAGGATCGAGCCGACGTTGAACGGCGACTGCACGTTGTCGAGCACCAGGCCGACCCGCCCGGTCGTGCGGTGGCGCCACGACCGGTGGAGGCGCTTGAGCCCGGTCGAGTCGAGCGGGCGGCTCATGCCTCGCCGGCCGTCCCCGTCGCGCGACCCCCGCCGTCCCCGGGCCCGGCCTCGGCCGCGGCGGGTGGTCGCACCTCCAGCAGCCGGTAGCCGAGGCGGCTCGCCAGCCGGGTCACCCGCCAGCCCCGGCCCGCCAGCCACCGGTGCAGCGAGTCGGAGCCGAGGTGCTTGTGCACGACGAGGACGGCGGCCCGGTCGGGTTCGAGGCGAGCGAGCCAGCGGGTGAGCAGCTCGTGCAGCGCGCGCTTGCCGATCCGCACGGGTGGGTTCGACCAGATGCCCGCGAACCGCACCTCCTCGGGGACCTCCTCGGGCCGCACGACCCGCACGTTGTCGAGGCCCGCCGCCCGGACGTTCCGGCGGGTGAGCTCGAGGGCCCGCTCGTTCACGTCGACCGCCCACACCGTCGCCCCCGGCGCCCGCACGGCGAGCGTGAGGGCGATCGGTCCGTAGCCGCAGCCGAGGTCGAGCAGGTGGCCCCGGGGGGCCGGGGGCGGCGTCTCGAGGAGGAGCACCTTGGTGCCGGGGTCGATGCGCCCCGCCGAGAACACCCCGCGGTCGGTGCGCAGGTCGAGCGACAGGTCCGGCAGGACGAGGCGCACCGTGCCGGGACGCGACGGCGCGGCCGGCGAAGGGGAGAAGTAGTGCGGTTGGCCGGATGCGCCCACAGGCGGTGACGGTAGCCTTGGTCGGCATGGCTCCCTACCGCATCCGCGTCGTCGGCGACCCGGTGCTCCGGCAGCGCGCCTCCGAGGTCACCGAGATCGACGGGCGCCTGGCCAAGCTGGCCGAGGACATGATCGCCACCATGTACGACGCCCCCGGTGTCGGCCTCGCCGCCCCGCAGGTCGGCGTCGAGAAGCGCGTCTTCGTCTACGACGTGGGCGAGGGGCCGCGCACGATCGTCAACCCCGAGATCGTCGAGGCGACGGGGGAGTGGACCTACGAGGAGGGCTGCCTCTCGGTGCCCGGCCTGTCGTGGCCCATCACCCGGCCCAAGCAGGTGCTGCTCCGAGGGCTCGACCTCGACGGCAACGAGGTGGAGATCGAGGCCGACGAGCTCGAGGCCCGCTGCTTCCAGCACGAGGTCGACCACCTCGACGGGGTGCTGCTGCTCGAGCGGCTCGACCCCGACACGCGCCGCGAGGCGCTGCGGACCATCCGCGAGCGCGGCATCTCGCCGTCGGTGCTCGCCGACGCCGAGCCGTTGAGCGGCCTGTCGCTGCGCAAGTGACCGCGGCGCGGGCGCCCCGGCACCCGGAGCGCCTCGTCTTCCTGGGCACCCCGGCAACGTCGGTGATCCCGCTGCGGGCGCTGCTGGACGCCGGCCACGACGTCGTGCTCGTCGTGTCACGCCCCGACGCCCGGCGGGGCCGGGGCGGGCGCACGTCGCCCTCGCCGGTCAAGCAGGCGGCGCTCGACGCGGGCATCCCGGTGACCGCGTCGGTCGACGACGCGCTCGAGGTGGGAGCCGACCTCGGCGTGGTCGTGGCCTTCGGGCAGATCATCAAGCCGCACGTCCTGGAGCGGCTGCCGATGGTCAACCTGCACTTCTCGCTGCTGCCCCGGTGGCGGGGCGCCGCGCCGGTCGAGCGAGCGATCCTGGCCGGCGACGAGCGCACGGGCGTCGACCTCATGGTGGTGGAGGAGGGCCTCGACACGGGCCCGATCTACGACCGTGCCGAGGTCACCATCGGCCCGGACGAGACGGCCGACGAGCTGCGGGCCCGGCTGGCCGAGCTGGGCGCCCGGCTGCTGGTCGACAACCTGGCCCGCGGGCTCGGCGACCCCGTGCCGCAGCAGGGTGAGCCGACCTACGCCCACAAGATCACGCCCGACGAGCTGCGCATCGACTGGTCCGCGCCGGCCGAGGTCATCCACCGGGTGGTGCGGGTCGGCGGCGCCTGGACCACCCACGACGGCGCCCGCCTGAAGGTGTGGCGCACGTCGCGGTCCCCGGCCGGCCGTGACGCGCTCGAGGTTCCGACGGGCGACGGGCCGCTGTGGCTGGTCGAGGTCCAGCCCGAGGGGCGTCGCCGCATGCCCGCGGCGGCATGGGCCAACGGCGTGCGCGGCGACCCGGTCGCCGGCCTGGGGCGGTGAGCCGGGCACACCGGTCGCGGGGTGGGGCACCGGCGCCCCGACGCGGTGCGGGGCGCGCCGGTGGGGGTGGCCGCAGCGCCCGGTCCGTGGCCCTCGACGTGCTCGACCGCATCGACGCCCGCGGCGCCTACGCCAACCTGGCGCTCGCCGGGGCGCTCGAGCGGTCGGGCCTGGCGCCGGCCGACCGTCGGTTCGCCACCGACCTCGTCTACGGGACCACCCGGATGCGACGGGCCTGCGACCACCTGGTCGACCGGTTCCTCGCCCGCCCCGTGGAGGGGCGGGTGCGCAACGCGCTGCGGCTGGGCGCCTACCAGCTGGCCTTCGCCGGGGTCCCGGCCCACGCCGCGGTGTCCGAGACGGTCGCGGCCGCGCCCCGCCCGGCGCGGGGCCTGGTCAACGCCGTGCTGCGCCGGGTGGCCGAAGCGCCGGCCGACTGGCCCGACGACGCCACCCGGCTGAGCGTGCCCGACTGGGTGCTCGACGAGCTGACCGCGTCCCTCGGGCGGGAGCGGGCCCTCGAGGCCCTGGCGGCGATGAACGAGCCGGCCGCCGTCACCGAGCGCGAGGACGGCTACGTCCAGGACGCGGCGTCGCAGGCGGTGGCCGGGGCGGTCGGCGCCCGCCCGGGTGAGCGGGTGCTCGACGCCTGCGCGGCGCCGGGGGGCAAAGCGACGGCGCTGGCCGGCGCCGGGGCCCGGGTCGTGGCCGCCGACGTCCACCCGACCCGGGCCGGGCTCGTTCGGGCGAACGCCGAGCGGCTGGGCCTGGCGGGGGAGGTCGCCGTCGTGGTCGCCGACGGCACCGCCCCGCCGTGGCGGCCGGCGTGCTTCGACCGGGTGCTCGTCGACGCGCCCTGCACCGGCCTCGGCACCCTGCGGCGCCGGGCCGACCTGCGGTGGCGGGTCGAGCCGGCCGCGGTGGCGCGCCTGGCCGCGCTGCAGCGGCGGCTGCTGGCGGCCGCCGCCGAGGCGGTCCGCCCCGGCGGGGTGCTCGTCTACTCGGTGTGCACCCTGACGGTCGCCGAGTCGACCGGGGTCGACGAGTGGTTCGCGGGGGCGCGCCCGGACTTCGCGCCGCTGCCGCCGCCCGCGGCCCCGTGGGAGCCGTGGGGCCGGGGCGCGATCCTCCTGCCCCAGGCGGCGGGGACCGACGGCATGTGCATGTTCCGCTACCGGCGGGCGGGCGCGGCCGGCGGCGGACCCGCGGGCGGCCACGACGACGAGCACGCGGACGAGCACGAGGAGGCGCGGGGGTGAGCGGCGAGCGGCGCTGGGCGGCGAAGGTGCTGACGGTGTCGGACGGCGTGGTGGCCGGGACCCGGGAGGACCGCTCGGGCGACGCGCTGGCCGAGCGCCTCGCCGCCGCCGGCTTCGCGGTGGTCGAGCGCCGGGTGACCGGCGACGGCGCCGAGGCCGTGGCCGCGGCGCTCCGGGAGCTCACCGCGGGCTTCACCGGGCTGGTCGTGACGACCGGCGGCACGGGCTTCGGCCCCCGCGACCTGACACCCGAGGGCACGCGGGCCGTGATCGAGCGCGAGGCCCCGGGCCTGGCCGAGGCCATGCGCCTGGTCAACCCGCTGGGGCGCCTGTCGCGGGCGGTGGCCGGGACGGTGGGGCAGGCGCTGGTGCTGAACACCCCGGGGTCCTCGTCCGGCGCGGTCGAGACGCTCGAGGCCGTCGTCGACGTCCTGCCCCACGCGCTGGAGCTGCTGGCCGGCGGGCGACCGCACTGAGTCGGCGAGCGGGGCGGGCGACGTTGACCAGGATTAGAACACGTTCTAATTTTCGGGCCGTGCCCGCGGCCGCCCGTACGCTGCCCGACGTGACCCCGCAGGCGTCGGCGACGGCCGACCACCGCCACATGCTGCGAGCCGTCGAGCTCGCCGCGGGCGTGCGCACGACGACGTCGCCCAACCCCTGGGTGGGCAGTGTGGTCCTGGCGCGCGACGGCCGCACCGCCGAGGGCGCCACCCGGCCGCCCGGCGGCCCCCACGCAGAGGCCGTCGCGCTCGACGCCGCGCGTGCCGCCGGCCTGCCCCTCGCCGGCGCCACCGTCTACGTCACCCTCGAACCGTGCAGCCACCACGGGCGCACCCCGCCCTGCGCGGACGCCCTCGTCGAGGCCGGCGTGGCCCGGGTGGTCGTCGGCATCCTCGACCCCGACCCCCGGGTGCGGGGTCGGGGCGTCGAGCGGCTGCGGGCCGCCGGGGTCGAGGTCACCGTCGGCGTCGCCGCCGACGTCGTCGGCGAGCAGCTGGCCGCCTACGTCACCCACCGCACGACGGGTCGCCCCCACGTCGTGCTGAAGCTCGCCGCGAGCCTCGACGGGCGCACCGCGGCGCCCGACGGCTCCAGCCGGTGGATCACCGGGCCCGAGGCCCGGGCCGACGCCCACCGGCTGCGGGCCGAGAGCGACGCCGTGCTCGTCGGGGCCGGCACCGTCCGGGCCGACGACCCGGCGCTGACGGTCCGCCACGTCGAGGGCCCCGACCCGCTGCGCGTCGTCCTCGGCCGTGCCCCGGCCGGGGCCAAGGTGCACCCCTGCCTCGAGGTCGAGGGCGACCTCGGCGACGTCCTCGACGACCTGGGCGCCCGCGGCGTCGTGCAGCTGCTCGTCGAAGGCGGCCCGACCGTGGCCGGGGCCTTCCACCGGGCCGGGCTGGTCGACGCCTACGTGCTCTACCTGGCCCCGGTCCTGTTCGGCGGCGACGACGCCCGCGGGTTGTTTGCCGGTCCGGGAGCAGCCACCATGGCAGACGTCTGGCGCGGGCGGATCGTCCGCGTGACACCCCTGGGCGACGACATCCGCGTCGACCTGCAACCGAGGAGTACCTAGCCAGATGTTCACAGGCATCGTCGAGGAGCTGGGCTCCGTCGTGTCCCACTCCCCGGGCCGCATCCGCATCGGCGCCCGGGAGGTGCTCGACGACGCGAGCACCGGCGACTCGATCGCCGTCGACGGCTGCTGCCTGACCGTCGTCGCCACCGGGGACGGCTGGTGGGACGCCGACGTGTCCGACGAGACCTACAAGCGCACGACCATCGGCGATCGCCAGCCCGGCGACCCGGTCAACCTCGAGCGCCCCGTCCGGGTGAGCGACCGCCTGGGTGGCCACATCGTCCAGGGGCACGTGGACGGCGTCGGCGAGATCGTCACCCCCGCGCCCGACCTGCGGGTGCGCGTGCCCGACGAGCTGCTCCGCTACGTCGTGGAGAAGGGCTCGATCGCGGTGGACGGCGTCAGCCTGACCGTCGTCGACGTGCTCGACGACGGGTTCACCGCCGCGGTCATCCCCCACACCGCCGAGGTCACCACGCTCGGGCGCAAGGGCCCGGGCGACCGGGTCAACCTCGAGGTCGACGTCACCGTGAAGTACGTCGAACGCCTGCTCACCTGGCGCACCGGCGGGGCCGGCGGCGCCTCGACGGAGGAGTCCTGATGCCCTACGCCAAGGTCGAGGACGCCATCGCCGCCATCGGGCGCGGCGAGATCGTCATCGTCGTCGACGACGAGGACCGCGAGAACGAGGGCGACCTCATCATGGCGGCCGAGTTCGCCACGCCCGAGGCCATCGCCTTCTTCCTCCACCACACCTCGGGCGTGATCTGCGCGCCCATCACGGCCGAGCGGGCCCGCGAGCTCGACCTGCCGCTCATGGTGGTGAACAACACCGAGGCCATGCGCACGGCCTTCACGGTCAGCGTCGACTACCGCCACGGCACCACCACGGGCATCTCGGCCCACGACCGGGCCGCCACCATCAGGGCGCTCGTCGACCCGGCGACCCGGCCCTCCGACCTGCTGCGGCCCGGGCACATCTTCCCGCTGGCCGCTCGCGACGGCGGCGTGCTCGTGCGGGCCGGCCACACCGAGGCGGCCGTCGACCTCGCCCGCATGGCCGGCCTCTACCCGGCCGGCGTGCTGTGCGAGCTGGTCAACGAGACGAAGGACGACATGGCCCGGGGCGAGGAGATCGAGCGCTTCGCCGAGGAGCACGGCCTGCTCCTCATCTCCATCGCCGACCTCGTGCGCTACCGCCGCCAGACCGAGAAGCTGGTCAAGCGGGTGGCCGAGGCCCGCATCCCCACGAAGTGGGGGGACTTCACCGCCTACGCCTACGAGTCGGTGCTCGACGGCCGCCAGCACGTGGCCTTCGTCCGCGGTGCCGTGCAGGGCCAGGAGAACGTGCTCGTCCGGGTGCACAGCGAGTGCCTGACCGGCGACGTGTTCGGCTCGCTGCGCTGCGACTGCGGCCCCCAGCTCGAGGAGGCGATGCGCCGCATCGCCGAGGAGGGCCTCGGGGTCGTCGTCTACCTGCGGGGCCACGAGGGCCGGGGCATCGGCCTCGGCCACAAGCTGCGGGCCTACGCCCTGCAGGAGCAGGGGCACGACACGGTCGACGCCAACCTCGCGCTCGGCATGCCGGTCGACAGCCGCGAGTACGGCATCGGCGCGCAGATCCTCGTCGACCTGGGGATCACGACGATGCGCACGCTGACCAACAACCCGGCCAAGCGCGGCGGGCTCGAGGGCTTCGGCCTGAAGATCACCGAGCGGGTCCCGCTGCTCACCAAGCCGAACCCGGAGAACATCGCCTACCTGCGCACGAAGCGGGAGCGCATGGGGCACCTGCTCGAGGGGCTCGACGATGTGCTCTGACCGGCGCCGCCGCGACGGCCGACGACCGGCAGGGAGCTGAGATGGCAGCAGGGACGGGACGGGCCGGCGTGCCGGAGGGACTCGACGGCCGCGGCGTGCGGGTCGGCGTCGTGCGGGCCCGGTGGAACGCGCACATCGTCGATCGGCTGGCCGACGGGGTGCACCGGGCGCTCAAGGCGCTGGAGGTCGACCCCGGCGACGTCGTCGAGGTCGAGGTGCCGGGCTCCTTCGAGATCCCCTTCGGTGCCCGGGCGCTGGCGACCTCGGGCCGCGTCGACGCCGTCGTCTGCATCGGCGCGGTGATCCGGGGCGAGACCACCCACTACGACATCGTCGCCGGCGAGTGCGCCCACGGCGTGCAGCAGGTCCAGCTCACGACCGGTGTGCCCGTGGCGTTCGGCGTGCTCACCACCGAGGACGAGCGCCAGGCGCTCGCCCGCTCGGAGGGCCCCGGGGGCCACAACGTGGGCGAGGAGGCCGCCGCGGTGGCGGTCGAGATGGCGCTGTTGCGCCGGCGGTTCGGCGCGCCCTGACGCGCCGGCCCGGCCGCCCCGGGACGGCGCCCCCGCCGAGTCGATTCCCGGCGTCGGCCCGGTGGTGCGTACCCTTCGAGGCGTGTTGAAGCTCGTCCTCCCCAAGGGCTCGCTCGAGCGGGCCACCCTCGAGCTGTTCGAGGCCGCCGACCTGACCGTCAACCGCTCGTCCAGCGTCGAGTACAAGGCGTCGATCGCCGACCCCCGCATCGACGAGGTCCGCATCCTCCGTCCGCAGGAGATCCCCCGGTACGTGGCCGAGGGCCTCTTCGACCTCGGCATCACCGGCCGCGACTGGGTGGAGGAGACGGCGGCCGAGGTCGTGTCGCTCGGCGAGATGCGCTACTCGAAGGCGACCACCCGGCCGATCCGGATGGTGGTGGCCGTGCCCCAGGACAGCCCCGTCGAGCGGGTGGAGGACCTGCCCCAGGGCGTCCGGGTCTCGACCGAGTACCCGGAGACGACCCGCCGGTACTTCGAGAAGAAGGGCATCACGGCCGACATCCGCCTCAGCTACGGGGCCACCGAGGCGAAGGTGCCCGACATCGTCGACTGCATCGTCGAGATCACCGAGACCGGCCGGGCGCTGCGGGCCGCCGGTCTCAAGGTGGTCGACGAGATCCTGCAGAGCTACACCGAGCTGGTCGCCAACCCGGCCGCCTACGCGGATCCCGAGAAGCGGCACGCCATGGAGCAGATCAAGGTGCTGCTCGACGGGGTGCTCGAGGCACGGGGCAAGGTCCTCGTGAAGCTCAACGTCGCCCGGGAGCACCTCGACGCGGTCATCGAGCTGCTGCCGTCGATGAAGTCGCCGACGGTCAACGAGCTGTTCGGCGAGCGCGGCTACGCGGTCGAGACCGTCGTCGCCAAGGCCGAGATCAACACGCTGATCCCGGCGCTGAAGGACGCTGGCGCGACCGACATCCTCGAGCTGCCGCTGTCCAAGATCGTCCACTGATGCCGGCGGTCCACCGGAAGGTCCTCACCGGGGTCGTCGAGGCCTTCGACGAGGCGCGGGGCCTGGGCACCGTGCGCGCGGACGACGGGGCGGCGCTGGGCTTCCACTGCACCGCCATCGCGGACGGCTCCCGGACGATCGCCGAGGGCACCCCGGTGCGGTTCGTCGTCGTCCCCGGCCACCTCGGGCAGTGGGAGGCGGCCGACATCGTGCCCCTGTAGGCCGGGCGCCGCCGACGGCCGGGAGCGCGGGCCGGCGGTCGGTCAGTCCGGCATCACGCCGATCGTCGCCATGACGACGCGGGCGTAGCGCTCGCCCCCGGCCTCGGTCAGGTGGATGCCGTCCGGCAGGCGCACGGTGATCGTGCCGTCGGGCCCGCACTCGTCCGCCTCCCAGGGCTGGCACGGCAGCGCCGCCGCGAACCGGCCGTCGTCGTCGCCGAGCAGGGGTGCGGGGTCGATCAGCGTGAGCTCGGGCCGGCCGGCCGCCAGGTCGCGGTAGGTGGCCCGGATGGCCGCTGCCGCGGGCTCGGAGGCCGGCTCGCCGACCGGTGGCGGCAGGGCGAGGTAGACCTCGGTGTCGGCCTCGGCGAACAGGTCGAGGAGCCCCGGCATCATCTCGGCGTAGGCGTCGGCGATCGTCTGCGGGTCGCGCGGCCCGCCCCCCTCCGGGTTGACGCAGGGCGTGTTGTCGTTGCCGGCGAAGGACAGGACCAGGTGCCGGGGTTCGGCCTCGGCCAGCCGCGCGAGCTCGTCACGCCAGTCGCAAGGGGCGCTGCCGCCGAAGGCGTGGGCCTCGAGGCGCAGGCCGGCCGCGTCGGCGTGCGCGGCCAGCTGGTCGCGGGACTGCTCGATGAGCGAGTCGCCCACCACGGCGATGTCGATGCGCGCGCCCCCCGAGCCGGGGTCGTCCTCGATCCGGGCGCTGCCGCCGTCGCGGCCGTCGTCCCCGCGGGCCAGCCTGGCGACCGCGAGGACGCCGACCAGGACGGCGGCGATGGCGGCGGCCGCCGCGAGGGCGGTCAGCCGGTCGCGGCGCAGCGCGGCCCGACGCTCGTCCTCGTGCTCGCCACCGCCGGCCACGCGCCCCGCCCGGGTCAACCGTCGCCGCCCGCCGCCGGTCCGGCTGCCGCCCGGCGCACCTCGTTCGACCGCTCGACGAAGGCCAGCCGGATCCGGTTCAGCGCCTGGCGCAGCGGCGCCTCGGCCTCGCCGAGGCGGTCGCCGAGCGCCTCGACCACGGCCCCGAGCGCGTCGATGGCGACGCGTGCCTCCTCGAGCTTGGGCTCGGGCTCGGCCAGGTGGAGCGCAGCCACCTCGTAGAACTGCAGCGCCTGCTGCCCGACGACCACCCCTGCGGGCGTCTCGAGGATCTGGCGGCGGGCGGCCTCGAGCTGGCGGGCGAGCTCCTCCGCCGCGGCCTGCTCCTCCGGTGACGTGCCGTCCCGGCCGCCGCCCGGCGGCGGGGTCGGGGACGAGGGCCCGGGGCCCTGGCCCTGGCGGCCGACGGGGTGCTCGCCGGAAGGTGTCCACAGCGTGCTCATGGCGTCCGCGACGGTAGCGGAGGTGGCCGGACGCGCCCACGAGGACGGTGCCGCGGGGTGGACAGATCGCCGCGCGCTGCTACCCTACGTCCGACAAGTCCAGGGAAGCGGGGCCGCTTTGGTCGACGAGAGTCCGCCGAACCGGAGCCCCCACCCGGCCACACGCTCTGCGGGTGCGTCCGGGTCGATCGGTCGCTGTGGGCGCTCGCCCGTCGCGGACGTCGGCTTCCCCCGGCGTCCGTTTCTGGTTTTCCCGGGCGGGCGCCGGAGCAACGGAGTCCCATGCGTACGGAGGTGCCTGCGCATCGATGAGGAGTGAGCGGCGATAGCCCCGCCCAACAACGAACCCCGGATCAACGACCGCATCCGCGCCCGTGAGGTGCGGCTCGTCGGTCCGGACGGTCAGCAGATCGGGATCAAGCCCCTGCCCGAGGCCCTCGCGATCGCCCGCGCGGCCGACCTCGACCTCGTCGAGGTG
>DATGPY010000077.1:0-2324 GCA_035304465.1 Acidimicrobiales bacterium
GACGAAGGCGGTCAGCACGCCGCCGAGCGTAGACCGGGTGCCGGGGCGGCCCGCGCGGGCGCCCCGAGCTGCGGAGCCCGCCCGGCGAGCAGGTCGAGCTCGTCGGCCTCCGCCGGCGATCCCGGCGGGCCGGGGGCGGGCAGCGCCGGGTCGTCGAGCAGCCCCGGCCCGGCGCGCCAGGCGTCCCGCCGTCGCTGGGTGTCGGCCGCGGCGGCGAGGGTGGCGGCCATGGCCTCGGTCGCGGCCGCCGCCGCGAGGCGCTGATCGGCCCGGGCGGCCGCCGCCTGCCGCCGCAGCGGCGCCACCACCGACGCCGGGTCGTCGAGGAGGACGGCGAGCAGGTCGGCGGGCCGGCCAGCCGGCGCGCCGGGCAGCGAGGCGGCGAGGTCGAGGGCGGCTGCGACGGTGCGGGCCGCCTCGGCGGTCAGCGGCCCGAGGGCCGGTCCGGCCGCGCCGGGCGCGCCGTCCCCACCGGTGCGCCCGCCCTCGGCCCGGGGCCGGCCGACGACGAGCTGCCCCGAGCGACGTCCCGCCGGCCGCACGACCCGGAGCCGCCGCCACCGGGCCAGGCGGGCCGAGCGTCGGGGGCGGAGGGCGGCGGTGAGGCGGATGGCCGCGACCTCGGCGACCACCGTCGAGGGGCAGGGCACCGCCTCGACGGCCTGCAGCGCGGCGATCAGCGGCGTGGCGCCGGGCGTGCCGGGGGCGAACAGGGCCCGGACGTGCCGGCGCACGTCGGAGGCGTGGCCCACGTCCAGCGGCTCGCCCTGGCCGTCACGCAGCACGTAGGCGCCCGGGACCCGGGGCAGGTCGACCGTGAGGCGCAGCTTCGCCGCGTGGCGGTGGCCGGTGACGCGGGGCAGCTCGAGCAGGTCCTCGAGCAGCGCCACGCCGAGCCCGGCGGCCTGCTCGAGCAGGGCGTGCAGCAGGTCGGCGGTGGCGAGCGCGTCGTCGAGGGCCCGGTGCGTGGGGCGGTGGTCGAGCCGCAGGTGTTCGGCGAGGGTGGCGAGCCGGCAGTCGGGCACGGCGTCGCGCAGCAGGCGGCGTGCCAGCAGCATGGTGTCGACCGTGCGCAGCCCGATCGGGTCCCGCTCGTCGGCCAGGGCGGCGTCGAGGAAGGCGAGGTCGAAGCGGAGGTTGTGGCCGACGAGCACGGCGCCGCCGACGAACTCGGTCAGGCTGGCGAGCACGGCCGGCGCGGGCGGTGCGTCGCGCAGGTCGTCGTCGCGGATGCCGGTGAGGGCGGTGACGGCCGGGTCGACCGGGGCCTCGGCGCGCACGAGGGACCGGAACGTGCCGAGCAGCTCGCCGCCCCGGTAGCGGGCGGCGCCGACCTCGGTGATGTCGCAGAGCCGCGGCGACCCGCCCGTCGTCTCGAGGTCGACGGCGCAGAAGGTGACCTCGTGGAGCGGCGTGGCGGGGTCGTCGACGCTTCGGCGCACCGCCCCGCGACGATAGCCGAACGCACGTTCGTGTCACGGTGGGTCCGGTGCCCCGGCGCCGCCGCGGGATCCGGGTCGGGCGGGACCGGGTCGGTAGGCTCGGGGACGTGGCCGACCGATACCGCTGCACCGCCTGCGGCAACCTGACGCGCTTCGACGTCGTCACGACGCGCCGCACCCGCGCCTTCCACCACTACACGGTGGGGGGCGAGCTGACGATCGAGGACGAGGAGGTCCTCGACGAGCGGGTCGACGAGGTGGTGTGCCGCTGGTGCGGTCACGGCGCCGCCGTCGAGCGCATCGACGACGGCGCCGGTGCCTCCGTCCCCGACCCGTCGAGGGCGAGCTGAGCGATCCGACCGGCGCCATCCGACCGGCCGTCGAGGCCGCGCTCGAGGTGGCGCGGGCGGGGCTGGAGGCCGACCCCGTCGTGCCGCCGCCGTCCGGGCTGGCGCCCTACCTGCGCTTCGCCAAGCAGACGCCGGCCTCCCTGCGGGCCGTCGCCCGGATCGTCGAGCGGGACGAGGCGTTCCGGGCGCGGGTCGCGGCCGCGGTCGACGAGGCGACGGTGGGCCGGGCCGGGTGGCTGTGGCTGACCCGCCCCGAGGGCTGGCAGGACGACCTGGCGGCCATCGAGGCCGAGCACGCCGCCCGTCGTGCCGAGGAGGAGGAGCAGCGCAGCGAGCGGGACCTCCGGCGGCGGCTGGAGCGCGCCGAGGCCGCGGCGGCGAAGGCCCGGGCCGAGGCCGCGAGGCGGCGGGCCGAGGCGGACGAGGCCCGGGCGGCGCTGGCCGCGGAGCGCCGAGCGCGCCAGGAGGCCGAGGGCCGGGTCCGCTCGCTGCAGGCGTCGCTCGACGACCTGGCGGACGACCGGGCCGCCGT
>DATGPY010000078.1:0-2605 GCA_035304465.1 Acidimicrobiales bacterium
TCCCGCCGCGAACCGGGGGCCGACGAGGTCGGACACGTCGACGACCGAGCGGGGATCGACGGGGCCGGGGTCGCGGTCGCCGTCGAGCGTGGCGCCGGTCGGGCGCACGTGGCCCAGCCGCTGCTCCTTCGTGCGCAGGTACCGCAGGTTGCGCACGTGCGGCGCGGTGGGCAGCGGCTCGAGGCCGGCGACGACCACCCCGTGCGACCGCAGTCCCTCGACCTTGGCCGGGTTGTTGGTCAGCAGCCGCACCGAGCGCACGCCGAGGGCGGCGAGCACGGCGGCGCTGTCGCCGTAGTCGCGGGCGTCGACCGCCCGACCGACGGCCAGGTTGGCGTCGACGGTGTCGGCGCCCCGGTCCTGCTCGACGTAGGCCCGGAGCTTGTCGACGAGCCCGATCCCCCGCCCCTCGTGCCCGGTGGCGTAGACGAGGACGCCACGCCCGGCGGCGTTGATGGCCCGCAGGGCGAGCCGGAGCTGGACGCCGCAGTCGCAGCGGAGGGACCCGAGGACGTCGCCGGTCAGGCACTCGGAGTGCACCCGGGTGACGACGTCCTCGCCACCGTCGACCTCGCCCCGGGTGAGGGCGAGGAAGACCCTGCCGTCCGAGCGCTCGAAGGCATGGGCGTCGAACACGCCCATCGACGTCGGCAGGGGCACGGTGGCCACCCGGTGGAGAGGCCGACCGTCGCGCGTGTCCGGCTGCGCCATCGCGTGCAGGATAGGTGCCCATGCGGCCCGAGACTGCGGATCGTGGCGATGCCGCCACCGAGGCGACGGGCGTGGCCTTCACGGCGCCCCGCCACGTCGAGCTCCGGCGAGTACCCGTCCCCGAGCCCGCCGACGGTCAGGTCCTGGTCCGCACGCTGTGGTCGGGCATCAGCAGCGGCACCGAGATGCTCGCCTACCGCGGCGAGATCGACCCCGACCTGCCGCTGGACGAGGCGATCGGCGCCCTCGGCGGGACCTTCACCTTCCCGTTCCGGTACGGCTACGCCTGCGTCGGGCGGGTCGAGCGGTCGCGGGCCGTCCTGAGCGAGGGCCAGCTCGTGTTCGCCTACCACCCCCACCAGGACCTGTTCGTCGTGGACGTCGACGACGTCGTGCCGGTCGACGGCGTCGAGCCCCGGCTGGCGACGCTGCTGCCCCTCGTCGAGACCGCGTTGCAGGTGGCGCTCGACGCCGGCCGGGTGCTCGAGGAACCGGTGCTGGTGACGGGCCTGGGCGCGGTCGGCCTGACGACGTCGCTGCTGCTGCAGCGGGCAGGCGCCCGGGTCACCGGCGTCGAGCCGGCGGCGGCCCGGCGGGCCGTGGCGGCCTCGGTCGGCGTCCCGGCCGTGGCCCCCGAGGCGGTCGGCGACGTCCTCGCCGGCACCGGACCCCACGGGGTGCCCCTCGTCGTCGAGGCGAGCGGCCGCCCCGAGGCCCTCCGCAGCGCGCTCGGGCTCCTGGCCCACGAGGGCGAGGTGCTGGTGGTGTCCTGGTACGGCACCAAGGAGGTGCCGCTGCCGCTGGGCGGCGACTTCCACCGGCGCCGCCTGGTCGTCCGCAGCACCCAGGTGTCGACGGTCCCGGCCGCCCTGTCCGGCCGCTGGACGCAGGCCCGGCGGCGGGCCGTGGCGCGGCGCCTGCTCGACGAGCTGCCGCTGGCGCCGCTCGCCACCCACGACTTCCCCTTCGCCGAGGCGCCCCGGGCGTACGCAGCCGTCGACGCCGGGGCATCCGACCTGGTGCACGCCGCGCTGTGGTACACGTGAGCGCCGTGTACGAGGTCGGAACGTCGGTCGAGGTCCGGGCGCTGCACGTGATGCCGGGCGTCGAGGGCCCCGAGGGCGAGCTCCACGCCCACGAGTACCGCCTCGAGGTCGTCGTCGGCCGCAACGACCTCGACGACCGTGGCATGGTCTGCGACCTCGACGTGCTCGACGAGGCCCTGACCCAGGTCGCCGACCGCCTGCGCGACCGCGACCTCGAGGCCATCCGGCCGCCCTCGGCCGAGGCGGTCACCGTCGAGGTGTTCGCCAAGTGGCTGCACGACGAGCTCGCCGACACGGTCGCCGCCGGCGGCGGCCACCACCTCGCCGTGCGGGTGTGGGAGTCGCCCACCGCCTTCGGGGGCTTCGCCGCGCCCGTGACCTGACCGGCCGGCGGCACCGGGTGGACGACACCGCATGCTCGTCGCCTCCCTCCTGACGCTCGGCTCACCCGACCAGCTGACCGGCGGCTACCTGTACCACCGCCGCCTCGCCGAGCTGGCGCCCCGCCACGGTGCCCGGATCGACCTCGTGGCGCTGCCCGCGCTGCCCTTCCCCCTCCCCGCGGCGGCCGCCGGTCGGGTGCTGCGCCGGGTCGCCGGCAGCGACGTCGTCGTGGTCGACAGCATCGCCGCCGCCTTCCTCGCCCCCTGGCGGGTCGGCCCGCCGCTCGTGGGCTCGCTCCACCAGCCGCCCGGCGGCATCGACCACGGCCCCGCCCGCCGTCGGGTCCAGGCCGCGCTCGACCGGGCCGTCTACCGTCGCTGCGCCCTGCTCGTGCTGGCCAGCGAGACCCTGGCCGACGGCCTGCCGGCCGTGCCCACGCAGGTCGTGCCCCCCGGCCGCGACGT
>DATGPY010000079.1:0-4820 GCA_035304465.1 Acidimicrobiales bacterium
GGTGGCGCAGGGCATCGGTCCCTTCACCCACGGCAGCGCGGTGCACACCGACGTGATGAAGACCCAGGGTCTGAAACAGGCGCTGGACAAGTACGGCTTCGATGCCGCCTTCGGCGGCGCCCGCCGGGACGAGGAGAAGGCCCGGGCCAAGGAGCGGGTGTTCAGCTTCCGGGACGAGTTCGGGCAGTGGGACCCGAAGAACCAGCGGCCCGAGCTGTGGAACCTCTACAACGGCCGGCACCGCAAGGGCGAGCACATCCGCGTGTTCCCCCTGTCCAACTGGACCGAGCTGGACATCTGGCAGTACATCGCCGCCGAGGGCATCGAGCTGCCGTCCATCTACTTCGCCCACTCCCGCCGCGTCTTCCAGCGCGACGGCATGTGGCTGGCCGAGTCGCCGTGGGTGACCCTGCGTGACGGCGAGGAGGTCGAGGAGCGCACGGTGCGCTTCCGCACCGTCGGCGACGCCACCTGCACCGGCGCGGTCGAGTCGGCGGCCACCACCGTCGAGGAGATCATCGAGGAGATCGCGGTCACCCGCGTCACCGAGCGGGGCGCCACCCGGGCCGACGACCGCATCAGCGAGGCGGGCATGGAAGACCGCAAGCGCGAGGGGTACTTCTGATGCCCGCTCGGGCGGCGATCGGCAGCACGGCAGTCCGACCAGTGAGGTGGACCTGAGCCATGGAGCTCCTGCGATTCGCGACCGCGGGCTCGGTCGACGACGGCAAGTCGACGCTGATCGGGCGGCTCCTCTACGACTCGAAGTCGATCTTCGAGGACCAGCTCGAGTCGATCGAGCGCACGAGCCTCGAGCGCGGCGACGCGTACGTCAACCTCGCGCTGCTGACCGACGGCCTACGGGCCGAGCGCGAGCAGGGCATCACCATCGACGTCGCCTACCGCTACTTCGCCACGCCCAAGCGGAAGTTCATCATCGCCGACACCCCGGGCCACATCCAGTACACGCGCAACATGGTCACCGGCGCCTCGACCGCGGACCTCGCGCTGATCCTGGTGGACGCCCGCAAGGGCGTGGTCGAGCAGTCCCGCCGCCACGCCTTCCTGGCCTCGCTCCTCGGCATCCCGCACCTGGTCCTCTGCATCAACAAGATGGACCTGGTCGACTGGTCGCAGGAGCGCTACGAGGAGATCAAGGCCGAGTTCCGCAGCTTCGCCATGAAGCTCGACGTCCACGACCTGGCCTTCATCCCCATCTCGGCGCTGCACGGCGACAACGTCGTCGAGCGCTCGGCCAACATGCCCTGGTACGAGGGGTCCTCGCTGCTGCACCACCTGGAGGAGGTGCACATCGCGAGCGACCGCAACCTCATCGACGCCCGCTTCCCGGTCCAGTACGTCATCCGCCCGCAGGACCAGGGCAACCACGACCTGCACGACTACCGGGGCTACGCCGGCACGGTCGCGGGCGGGGTGTTCAAGCCGGGTGACGAGGTCGTCGCCCTGCCGTCGGGGCTCACCACCACGATCGAGGCCATCGACTCGCCGAACGGGCCGGTCGCCGAGGCCTTCGCCCCCATGGCGGTGACGTTGCGGCTGGCCGACGACGTCGACGTCTCCCGGGGCGACATGATCTGCCGGGTGCGCAACCGGCCCCACGTCGGCCAGGACATCGACGCCATGGTCTGCTGGATGACCACCGAGGGCGACCTGCGGCCCGGGCAGAAGCTGGCCATCAAGCACACCACCCGGTGGGGCCGCACGCTGGTGAAGGAGCTGCAGTACCGGCTCGACATCAACACGCTGCACCGCGACGAGTCGGCCGACCGCCTGGGCCTCAACGAGATCGGCCGGGTCCGCCTCCGCACGACGGTGCCGCTGTTCTTCGACCCCTACCGGCGCAACCGCGCCACCGGCAGCTTCGTGCTGGTCGACGAGGCGACCAACAACACCGTCGGCGCGGGCATGATCCTCGGCCCGAGCGGCCTCGACTGACGGCCGTGGCCGGCGACGTCGTCTGGCACACCGGGCTGGTCGACCGGGCCGAGCGCCCCTCGGCGGGCGCGACGGTCTGGTTCACCGGCCTGTCGGGCTCGGGCAAGTCGACCGTCGCCGCCGAGGTCGAGCGGCGGCTGGTGGCCGCCGGGCGCCCGGCCTACCTGCTCGACGGCGACAACCTGCGCCACGGCCTCAACGCCGACCTCGGGTTCTCCGCCGCCGACCGCAGCGAGAACATCCGCCGGGTGGGCGAGGTCGCCCGGCTCTTCGCCGACGCCGGGGTGGTGGCGCTGGTCCCGGTCATCAGCCCGTACCGGGCCGACCGCGCCCGGGCCCGGGCGATCCACGACGAGGCCGGGCTGCCGTTCGTCGAGGTGTTCGTGGACACGCCGCTCGCGGTGTGCGAGGCCCGCGACCCCAAGGGCCTCTACGCCCGGGCCCGGGCGGGGGAGATCAGGGGGTTCACCGGCGTCGACGACCCCTACGAGCCGCCGGAGGACCCGGAGCTGCGGCTCACCCCCGACGACGGCGACCCGGCCGCCCAGGCGGCGAAGGTGCTGGCGCTGCTGGAGCCCCGCTGACGCCGTGCCGGGCGCCCGCGCTCAGGCCGGCGGGCCCGGCCGGTAGGTGCCGAACGACCAGACGTTGCCCTCCGGGTCCCGCACGGCGAAGTCGCGGGAGCCGTAGTCCTGGTCGGTCGGGGGCATGACGACCTCGGCGCCGGCCGCGACGGCCCGCTCGAAGCGGCTGTCGACCTCGTCGACGGCCACGTAGACGGCCGTCGGGCCGAGGTCGAACGGGCTGCCCTCGGTGGTGGGGCCGAACCCGAACCAGCAGCCGTCGAGCGAGGCCTCGACGTAGGCGACCCGGCCCTCGGGGTCGCGGTGGACGGCCTGCTCCTCGACGCCGAAGGCGTCGGCGAGGAAGCGCAGCGCCGCCTCCGGGTCGCGGTAGTGGAGGACGGGGTGCAGGGTGACGTCGGTGGCCATGGCCCGCACGGTACGACCGGTGGCCGGGACCGGCTTGGACGTTCGTGACCCGGCCGGGGGAGCGGCGGAGCGGCCGTCCGTCCGAGGATCAGCGCGTCGCGCAGCGGGATGCCGTGGCGACCGACGGCGGGGATCCGGGGCTCGACCCGCCCGGCGGCGTCGACCGCGCCCGGGTCGTAGGGCGCGGGACGGCCACGGCGGTCGGGCGGCCGCGGCCGTCAGCGCACCAGCGGCTTGTACTTGATGCGGTGCGGCTGGTCGGCCTCGGCGCCGAGCTGCTTGCGCCGGAAGGCCTCGTACTCGCTGAAGTTGCCCTCGAACCACCGCACCTGGCTGTCGCCCTCGAAGGCGAGGATGTGGGTGGCGACGCGGTCGAGGAACCAGCGATCGTGGCTGATGACGACCGCGCAGCCGGGGAAGGCCTCCAGCGCGTCCTCGAGCGCCCGCAGCGTGTCGACGTCGAGGTCGTTGGTCGGCTCGTCGAGCAGCAGCACGTTGCCCCCGGTCCGCAGCATCTTCGCCAGGTGGACCCGGTTGCGCTCGCCGCCCGAGAGCACGCCGACCTTCTTCTGCTGGTCCGAGCCCCGGAAGTTGAACGACGCCACGTAGGCCCGGCCGTTGATCTCGCGGTTGCCGAGCCTGAGCACGTCCTGGCCGTCGGTGATCTCCTCGTAGACCGTCTTGTCGGGGTCGAGGGCGTCACGGGACTGGTCGACGTACGCGAGCTGGACCGACGGCCCGATGCGGATGGTGCCGCCGTCGGGCTCCTCGGCCCCGGTCAGCATCCGGAACAGCGTCGTCTTGCCGGCGCCGTTGGGGCCGATGACGCCGACGATGCCGGCCCGGGGGAGCGAGAACGACAGGTCCTCGATCAGCAGCCGGTCGCCGTAGCCCTTCGAGAGGTGCTCGACCTCGATGACGAGGTCGCCGAGGTGGGGGCCGGGCGGGATCTGGATCTGCAGCCGCTCGGGCCCGGACTCGGCCGCCTCGGCCTCGGCGCGCAGCTTCTCGTAGGCCTTGAGGCGGGCCTTGCCCTTGGCCTGGCGGGCCTTGGGCGCCATGCGCACCCACTCGAGCTCGCGCTCGAGCGTGCGCTTCCGGGCCGAGTGGGCCTTCTCCTCCTGCTCGAGCCGGGCGCGCTTCTGCTCGAGCCAGGCGGAGTAGTTGCCCTCGAACGGGTAGCCGCAGCCCCGGTCGAGCTCGAGGATCCAGCCGGCCACGTTGTCGAGGAAGTAGCGGTCGTGCGTGACGGCGACGACCGTGCCGGGGTAGTCGCGCAGGAAGCGCTCGAGCCAGGCCACCGACTCGGCGTCGAGGTGGTTGGTGGGCTCGTCCAGCAGGAGCAGGTCGGGGCGTGACAGCAGCAGCCGGCACAGCGCGACCCGGCGGCGCTCGCCGCCCGACAGCGTCGTCACGTCCGCGTCGCCCGGTGGGAGGCGCAGCGCGTCCATGGCGACCTCGATCGTGCGCTGGAGGTCCCAGGCCCCGGCCGCCTCGATCTTCGCCTCCAGGTCGGCCTGGCGCGCGCCGAGCTTCTCGTAGTCGGCGTCGGGGTCGGCCCAGGCCGCCATGACCTCGTCGTACTCCTGCAGCAGCGCTGCCACGTGGCCGACGCCGTCCATGACGTTGCCGTGCACGTCCTTGGTGGGGTCGAGCTGGGGCTCCTGCTCGAGCAGCCCGACCGTGAACCCGGGTGTCAGGCGGGCCTCGCCGGTGTAGCCGTCGTCGAGGCCGGCCATGATGCGCAGCAGCGACGACTTGCCCGCCCCGTTGGCGCCCAGCACGCCGATCTTCGCCCCCGGGTAGAAGGACAGCGAGATGTCCTTCAGCACCTCCTTGTCCGGGGGGTGGAACCGGCTCACCTTGCGCATG
>DATGPY010000080.1:0-10561 GCA_035304465.1 Acidimicrobiales bacterium
GGGCCACCGCAGGCGAGGCCGTCCAGAGCGCCCACAGCACCGCGGCCACGACCGCCGCAGCCAGCGGGCGGCGTCGGCTGGCCGGCCACGCCGGGCCCGCCTCTGATCGTCTGCGGTCGAGCATCGAGTTCACCTGGTCGGCCCCCAGCCGCCGTCATGGTACCTACGGTGCGGACAGCGACTGTAGGGCGGCCCGCCGCCCGGCGTGAACCACCCCCGCCCGGCGCGCGCTCAGCGCTGGTGGGCGGGGCAGCTCAGCGTCGTCCGCCCGCCGACCCGGCGCCGCACGATCGCGGCGCCGTCCCGGGGGCACAGGCCGTCGCGCGCGGCCGCCTCCCGCAGGTCGCCGGTGTGGCTGCCGCCCCGGGCGCCGAGGTCGGCCAGCACCTCGCCGATGGCCGTGTGCAGGGCGTCGACCTCCGCCTCCGAGAGCCCGCCCGCCGGCCGGGCGGGGTCGAGCCCGGCCCGGTAGAGGATCTCGTCGGCGAGCAGGTTGCCGATGCCGGCCAGGCGTGACTGGTCGAGCAGGCGGGTCTTCAGCGGGGCCCGGCTGGTCCCCAGCGCGGCGGCGACGTCGTCCCGGCCGGCGGTGAGGGCGTCGGGGCCCAGGCGGTCCTCGTCGGGGTCGAGCGAGACCCCGCCGAGGCGGCGCGGGTCGCGCACCCGCAGGTCGGTGCCGTCGGCGAAGCGCAGGGCGAAGCGGTCCCAGGCCGGGTCGTCGCGGCCGCTCGAGTACTCGAGGCGATCGATGGACGCCCGACCGTCGACGATCAGCCGGCCGGTCATCCCGAAGTGCAGCCCGAGGCGGACCGCGGGTGGCTCCGCCTCCCCCGCCGACGGGTCGGCAAGGTCGAGGACGAGGAGCTTCCCGCGCCGCCGGGCGGCGGCGACGCAGCGCCCCACCACCGCGGCGACCACCTCCTCCGGCTCGGCGCCCTTGACGAACCAGGTGTCCGGCGCCTCGGCGGCGGCGATGCGGCGGCGCCCGACCACCCGCTCGGCCTGGCGGCGGTAGGACTCGACCTCCAGCAGCTCGGGCACCGGCGGCAGGCTAGGCCGCCCCACCCGGCCGCCCCACCCCGGCGGTCGCCCCGCCGCCGCGCCGAGGCGACGCGGTGCCGGCCCCGGGTCCCACCGGGTCAGGCCGGCCGGGCGGCCCCATCCGTCAGCCGGCGGCGGCCTCGGCGCGGGCCAGCGCCTGGTCCAGGTCGGCGATCAGGTCGTCGGCGTGCTCCAGCCCCACCGAGATGCGGACCAGGCCGTCGGAGATGCCCAGCTCGGCGCGCTCGGCGGGGGTCAGCTGCCGCCCGACCGTCGAGGCGGGGAGCACGACCAGCGTCTCCGGCCCGCCGAGCGACAGCGCCATGCGGGCGATCCGGGTCGACTCGCAGAACGTCGTGGCCGCCGCCAGCCCGCCGGCCAGCTCGACGGCGACGATCGTCCCGCCGGCCGCCATCTGCCGCTTGGCCAGGTCGCGCTGGGGGTGCGAGTCCAACCCCGGGTACGACACCCGGGCCACCGCCGGGTGCCGCTCCAGGTGCTCGGCGATGGCCAGCGCCGTCTCGCACTGCTGGCGCACCCGGGCCGACAGCGTGCGGATGCCGCGCAGGCCGTTCCAGGCGTCGAACGGCGAGGCCTGGCCGCCCTGGACGACGTGCCAGGCCCAGATGGCGTCGATGAGGTCACGGCTGCCGGCCACGACGCCCAGGAGCGCGTCGTTGTGCCCTGCGAGGCCCTTCGTGGCCGCGTGCACGACGAGGTCGGCGCCGAGCGCCAGCGGCTGCTGGAGCACCGGGGTGGCGAAGGTCGAGTCGATCACCGTGAACGGCCCCGGGATGGCGGCGATCGCCTCGATGTCGGTGAGCGCCAGCGCGGGGTTGGCCGGCGTCTCGGCGAAGACCAGCTGGGTGCGGCCCGGCTGCACGGCGTCGGCGAACTGCTGGGGGTCGGTCCCGTCGACGAAGGTCACCTCGATGCCGAAGCGGGGCAGGTGGTAGGTGAACAGCGCCGAGGTCACCGAGAACACCTGCCGCTGCGCCACCACGTGGTCGCCGGCCGAGCACAGGCCCAGGACCACCGCGGTGATCGCGGCCATGCCCGAGGCCGAGGCCAGGGCGGCCTCGGCGCCCTCCAGATCTGCGACCGCCTGCTCGAAGTCGTGCACCGTCGGGCTGCCGAAGCGCGAGTAGTAGTGGGTCGAGCGCGGCGCGCCGGCCATCCGCCGGTGGTCCTCGATCGAGCCCACCTCGTAGGTGGTGGCCGGGAACAGGACGGGGGCGAGCGAGTCCCGGCTGAACCTCCGGCCCGCCCGGACGGCGCGGGTCTCGACGTGCCAGGGCGCGGCGGTCTCCGGCGCCGCGGCGGGGGCGGCGTCGTCGGGCGGGCAGGGGCCGGGGGTGTCAGTCATGGTCGTCCTCGAGGCTGGCCAGGAAGTCACGGATGAGCGCACCGAGCTGCTCGGTCTCGATGAGGAAGGCGTCGTGGCCGTGCGGGCTGTCGAGCTCGGCGTAACGGGCCGGCACGCCGGCCGCGCGGGCCAGCTCGGCGATCTCGCGCGACTGGTGCGGCGGGTAGAGGATGTCGCTGCTGATGCCCACCGACAGCACCGGCGCCCGCAGGCGGGCGAACGCGGCGGCCAGGCCGTTGCGCCCCCGGCCGAGGTCGTGCAGGTCCATGGCCTTGGTGAGCAGCAGGTAGCTGTTGGCGTCGAAGCGCCGCACCAGCTTGTCGCCCTGGTACTCCAGGTAGCGCTCGACCTGGAACCGCTGCCACAGCGAGTAGCCCTCGACCGGCTCGACGACCTGGCGGCCGAACCGCTTGGTGAACACGTCGTCGCTGCGGAAGGTCATCATCGAGACCATCCGGGCGATGGCCAGCCCCTCGTGGGGGCCGTCGCCGGGCTCCGCGTCGTAGTACTCGCCGCCCCGCCAGCGGGGGTCCATGGCGATGGTGCGACGGCCGCTGCTCCACCACCCGATCTGCTGGGCGCTGGCCGCGGCCGCGGTGGCGATCGGCAGCAGCGCCCGCACCCGCTCGGGGTACATGACGCCCCACTCCAGCACCTGCATGCCGCCCATCGAGCCGCCGGCGACCAGCGCCCACCGCTCGATGCCGAGGTGGCCGGCGACGGCGGCCTGGGTGCGGACCATGTCGCGGATGGTGACGACCGGGAACCGCGACGCCCACGGCCGGTCGTCGTCGGGGTGGGGCGAGGCCGGGCCGGTCGTCCCCTGGCAGCCGCCGAGGACGTTCACGCACACCACGAACCACCGCTCGGTGTCGATGGCGGCGCCCGGGCCGACGATCCCGTTCCACCAGCCCGGTGTCGGGTGACCGGCCTCGATGCGCCCGTGGGCGTGGCTGTCGCCTGTCAGCGCGTGGCAGACGAGGATCGCGTTGTCGCGCTCGGGCGACAGCTCGCCCCACGTCTCGTAGGCGAGCACGACCCCGCGCAGCAGCCCGCCGCCCTCCAGCGCGAAGGGCCGGTCGGGCGGCAGCTCGAGGAACCGGCGGCGCCCGGGCGGGTCGCCGGGCCGCCACGCGCCGGTGACCGGCAGCGCGCTCGGGTGGGCCCGCCGGAAGCCCACGCCGTCGTCGCTCACCATCGGCCGCGGGTGCAGCGCGTCGTGCTCGCCGTTGCCCCGCGGCTCGGGCGCGAGCGGATCACCGGCGGTCGCCGGGCGGGTCGGCTGTCGGGATCGGGCCATCGCGGGTCTGCCTGCGTGGAGGTGTCGGGGCCCGGACAGCCGTGAGAGCTCCAAGGTGAAGCACGGACACTTGGTTGCTCTTGACGAGCCGCATCCCCGGTCGCCCGGGATGGCACCTTGGCTGTCCGAACCAGGTTGCCGGGCCGGCCCCCGGAGGGGCCGAACCGCTCTGGATGTCGTGGGACACGCTAGCCGTCCGCCGCACGGATGCGCACGGACGCACCGGCCCGGTCCCGCCACCACGCGGCCACGGCCTCGTCGACGCCGTAGGCGGCCGCGGCGGCCGCCAGGTAGCGGTCGAGCGCGGCCGCGCTCGGGCGGGCGGCGAACGCCCGGAGCTCCTCGGCCGCCCGCCGCCACGCCTCGGGTCGCCCGGGCAGGGGCAGCGCGGCGAGGTCGGGCCCGGACACCTTGAGCCCGTGGCGGTCCAGCGCCGTGCCCGCGCTGCGCCGGGCGAGCCAGGCCGTGGCCGCGGGCGCCAGCACGGCGGCGGCCAGCAGCCACAGGTCGGCGCGGTCGGCCGGCACGACGGCGAGGGCCGGGACCGAGGGCACCCAGCTGCCCCTCTCGTCGACGGCGGCCTCGACGACGCGGGTCTGCGAGGCGACGACCAGCTTCGGCCCCCGGGTGCGTTCCACCCAGCGGCGTGCGGCCGCCGGGGCCTCGGCCAGCAGCCGCGGGTCGACGACCGGGGCCTGCCAGCGCCGCTTCGCGAACCGGACAGGCCGCTCGCCCCAGCTCGTGCCGCCCCAGTCGAGGGCGCCGCTCGTGACCAGGCGGGCCGGGGCGGCCAGGCCGCCGGGCATGTCGCCACCCCCGGCCCCGTCGTCGTGCTCGCGCACCGCGGCGACCAGGCCGTAGTACTCGTCCCGGAACCCGGCGACGACGGTGGCCAGGTCCCCGAGGACCGGCCCGGCGCCGAGGTCGACGACCGGGACGGCCGCCTGGTCGGCCAGCGGGCGCCGCCACGCCTCGTCGTCCCGCCGGCCGCCCGGAGGGCGGGGTGCCGCCCGCCGCTCGAGCACCGGTGCGCACACCGCCACCGCGGCGTCGAAGGCCCGCCGGTCGTCGATCCAGAGGTCGACCAGGACGGCCCGCTGCGCGACCGCGGCCCGCACCGGCGCGGCGTCCCGGGCGGCCACCACCGACCGGGGCTGCACGAGTGCCACCCGACCGCCCGGGCGGACGAGCTCGCACCCCGCGAGGAGGAACAGCCAGGCGGTGTCGGTGTAGGCCCGCACGGCCGGCCCGTAGCGGGCCCGGAGCCGGCGCTGCTCGACGGCGCTGCGGGCCGTCACCCGGTCGAGCTGGCACAGGAACGGCGGGTTGCCGACGACGGCGCCGAACCCGCCCGGCGGCGGGTCCGGCCAGGCCTCGGCCCCCGCGTGCAGCGGATCGCCCACCACCAGCCGGCCGGGAGGCGGCGCCTCACCCGCCCAGAGCGCCAGCGCGGCCTCGGCGGCGGCCAGCCCCACCGGGTCGATGTCGGCGCCCCACGCCAGGTCGCGCACCACCGTACGCCGGGGTACACCGAGGCGGTGCAGGTGGCGGGCTGCGGCCAGCAGGACGGCCCCGCCCCCGCAGGCGGGGTCGCACACGGTCGGCCACCTGCCGCCGGCCGCCTCCCCGGCCGACGCCGGCGGCAGTGCCCGGGCGGCCAGCAGCTCGGCCAGCCACCGGGGCGTGACGTGCAGGCCCTGCGCCCGGCGGCGCCGGGGCGCGGTCGCCGCCTCGAGCGCGGGCGCGACCTCGTCGGCGACCGCCTCGGCGTCGACCTGCCCCTCGTCCGGGGCGGGCGCGGGACGGCCGCCGGCGAGCGCCCAGATCCGCAGGCCGTCGAGCCGGAGGCCCGCCGCCCGCTCGCCCCGCGCCACGACGCGGGCGACGGCGGCGGCCCGTGCACGGTCGCCGGCGCCGACCGGCGCGTCGGGGCCGGCCGGCCGCCGGTCCGTCGTGGGCGGCAGGATCGAGGAGGCGGTCACCGCCGGCGACGCTACCGTCACCGGCGATGCCCCCTGGTGACGCCCCCCATCCGACGATCCCCTCCACCGGCGGCCACGGCGGCGCGGGCGACGTCACCGTGGCCCGCGTCGACCCCGCGGTGACCTACGCGCTCCGCAGCCGGGTCCTGCGGGACGGTGCGCCACCCGAGCGGGCCCGCCTCCCCGTCGACGACCTCCCCGACACGGCGGCCTTCGCGGCGACCGCGGCCGACGGCACCGTGGTCGGCACGGCGATCGTCTACCCGGAGGCCTGCCCGTGGCAGCCGGACCGGCCCGGCGCCTGGCGGCTGCGCGGCATGGCGACCGACCCGGCGTGGCGATCCCGGGGCGTGGGCGGCCGCGTGCTGGCGGCGCTCCTGGCCCACGTGGCCGACCAGGGCGGCGCGCTCGTCTGGTGCAACGCCCGGACGCCGGCCCGGCGCTTCTACCAGCGGGCCGGGTTCCGCACCCACGGCGAGCCCTGGGAGGACCCGGAGATCGGCCCCCACATCGCCATGTGGCGTCCCCTCTGAGGGCGCCCGGCCCCGGGCGCCCCGTTACGGTGGGCCCGGTGCGCTGGACAGTCCACGGTGAACGGCCGATCTACGACTCCGACTGGATGCGCCTGGTGCTCGTCGACGTCGAGATCCCGGGCGCCCGGCGGTTCGACCACCACGTGGTCCGGTTCCCCAAGCAGGCGGCGGGCACGGTCGTCCACGACCCCGACCGGGGCGTGCTGCTGCTGTGGCGCCACCGCTTCATCACGGACACCTGGGGCTGGGAGGTGCCGGCCGGCGCCATCGAGCACGACGAGACGCCCGAGCAGGCGGCCGCCCGGGAGGCGCTGGAGGAGACCGGGTGGCGACCCGGACCGCTCCGCAAGCTCGGGGCCTACGCGCCCAGCAACGGCTCGTCCGACCAGGTGTTCCACCTCTTCGTCGCCGACGGCGCCGAGCACGTCGGCGACCCGGCCGACCCCACCGAGAGCGAGCGCATCGCCTGGGTGCCGGTCGGCGGGGTCCGCGAGCTGATCGCCGCCGGGAAGGTCACCGACGGGCTGTCGCTGACCGCGCTGCTGTGGGCGCTGGCCCTCGACCAGCTCTGAGCGCGGCGCACGGCCGGCCCGGCGGGGTCGACGGGCGTGGCCGTGCCGGCCGCGGCCGCGTCAGGCCGCGCCTTCGGCAGCCGGGTTCCAGCTCGCCAGGTCGGCCAGGCGCTTGTCGTTCGAGAACATCTCGACGATCGGCTCGTCCAGCCCCAGCCGTCGCTTGAGCCGGCGCACGTCGAGCTCCTCGTTCCACAGCACGAGCGTGACGGCCAAGCCCGTCGCCCCCGCCCGGGCCGTGCGGCCGGCGCGGTGGAGGTAGGTCTTCGGGTCGGGCGCCGGGTCGGCCTGGATGACCACGTCCAGCTCGTCGATGTCGAGGCCACGGGCGGCGACGTCGGTGGCCACCAGCGCCCGGAGCTTGCCGTTCGCGAACCGCTTCAGCGCCCGCTCCCGGACCTCCTGGCGCAGGTCGCCGTGGATGGCCTTGGCGTCGACGCCCTCACCCTCCAGCTGGCGGGCGAGCTTGTCGGCGGCCCGCTTCGTGTTGGTGAAGACGAGGCACCGCGAGGCCGATCGGGCGATGGCCGCGGCCACCCGGTGCTTGTCCATCTCGTGCACCAGGAGGAACCGGTGCGCCATCTTGTCGACGGTGTGGGTCGGCGAGCCGACCTCGTGGAACACGGGGTCGCGCTGGTAGCGGTCGACCAGACCCTGGATGCCGCCGTCGAGCGTGGCGGAGAACAGCAGCGTCTGGTGCGTGCCCTCGATGTGGCGCAGGACCCACTCGACCTGGGGCATGAAGCCCATGTCGGCCATCCGGTCGGCCTCGTCGATCACGACGACGCCGATGTCGGACAGGTCGGCGACGCCCCGGTCGATCAGGTCGATGAGCCGGCCCGGCGTGGCCACCACGATCTCGACACCCTTCTCCAGCGCCGAGATCTGCTTCGACATCTGGGCGCCGCCGTAGACGGCCACCAGTCGCAGCGACCGCGCCTCGGCGAGCATCTTCAGGACGTCTGCCACCTGGATGGCCAGCTCGCGGGTCGGCACGAGCACCAGACCGGTCGGCCGCTTCGCGGACGCGGGCTTGACCCGCTCGATCAGGGGGATGCCGAACGCGAGCGTCTTGCCGGAGCCGGTCTTGGCCTTGCCGCAGACGTCACGACCGGCGAGGGCGTCGGGGATGCAGAGGCGCTGGACGGGGAAGGCGGTGGTGAGGCCGGCCTCGTCCAGGACGGCCACGAGGTCGGACGACACGCCCAGCGCAGAGAACGTCACTTGGTCGTCGTTGCGCATGGTTCCCTGCCAGCTTACCGGCAGCACGTCCGGCGGCCGTCATCGCCCGCAGCGTGCAGACCGCTCGCGGCGCGTCGACCGCCGTCGGCCGGCGGGCCGCGGGCCGCTCAGCCGACCGACATGTGGCGGCGGGCCGCGTCGCCCATGTCGACCACCTCGACCGGGCGGTTGAACCCCCGGATCTCGTGCGGGCCGAGCCGCCGGTGGGCCAGGCCCTCGCCCGAGGCGTCGAACAGCGAGGCGGTGACGAGGAGCTGGTGGGGCTCGGCCTCGTCGCACAGCCGGGCCGCCAGGTTCACGGGCCGGCCGATGTAGTCGTCGCCCTCGAAGAGGATGACCCGGCCGGCGGCCACGCCGCCCCGCAGCGGCAGCGGGCAGCCCCGGGCGTCGAGCGCCTGCTCCATGCGCAGGACGGCGTCGAGCAGCGGTCGGGGCTCGGTCGCGACCAGCATGGCGCCGTCACCGAGCCACTTCGCCACCCGCACCCCGCGCCAGCCCGCCCGCTCGCGGACGACAGACCGGAACGTCGACAGCGCCATCACGGCCTCGCCGACCCCCTTCTCGTCGGTGAGCGAGGTGAAGCCGCAGAGATCGATGAAGGCGAAGTTCCGGCGGACCAGCGCGTCGGCGTTCTGGTCGTCAGGGAGCTGCTGCACGGCCAGGGATGCTAGTGGGCCGGAACCGCTGGTGAGCGCTCTCATCCGGGGCCTCACGCCCGGGGCCGCCCCGTGGGGCGCCGGTAGCGTGTCGGACCGTGCCGCCCCTCGACGCCCTCGCCACCTGGCCGGTGCCCAGCGCCGCAGGCGCCGTCGTCACGCCGCAGGGCACCGTGGCCACCCACGGGCCCACCGGCTGGCGGACCCCCATCGCCTCGGTGACCAAGCCGCTGTTCGCCTACGCCTGCCTGGTCGCCGTCGAGGAGGGGACGCTCAACCTCGACGCGCCCGCCGGCCCACCGGGGTCGACCGTCCGGCACCTCATGGCCCACGCCTCGGGCCTGCCCTTCGAGGGCGACGAGCCGATCGCGCCGCCGGGCCGGCGGCGCATCTACAGCAACACCGGCTTCGAGCGCCTCGGCGACGCGCTCGCCGCGGCGTCGGGCCTGGCCCCGGCCGAGTACCTGCACGAGGCGGTGCTGGCGCCGCTCGGCCTGCACGGCACCGAGCTGCGGGGGTCGGTGGCCAAGGACGCCTGGTCGACGGTCGACGACCTGGCCCGCTTCGCCGCCGAGCTGCTCTCCCCCACCCTGCTCGCACCGGCCACGCTGGCCGAGGCGACGACCGAGCAGTTTCCCGGGCTGGCCGGCGTCGTGCCCGGCCTCGGCAGCTACGACCCCAACCCCTGGGGCCTCGGGTTCGAGCTGAAGGGGGCGAAGTCGCCGCACTGGACCGCGCCCGACGGCTCGCCCCGCACCTTCGGCCACTTCGGCGGCGCCGGGACCTTCCTGTGGGTCGACCCCGACGCCGCCGTGGCCTGCGTGGTGCTGACGGACCGGGAGTTCGGCGACTGGGCGCCGCCGCTGTGGTCGGCGGTGTCCGCCGACGTGCTCGCGACCTACGGCGCCGCGCCCCGCTCCTGACGGCGGCTCCTGAGGGCGGCGCTGCGCCCGGCCGGCCCGATCAGAACGTGGCGGCGAGCAGGTCGGCGGGACCGGCGGTCACCGCCGGCGCGAGCCCCGCCGCCTGGGGCAGGACCTGCTCGGCGTAGAACTTGGCCGTCACCAGCTTCTGCTGCAGGAAGTCGGCGTCGCCCTCGCCGGCGTCGAGCAGCCGCCGGGCCGCCCGGGCGCTGCGGGCGAGCAGCCAGCCGCCGACGACGAGCCCGCACATGCGCAGGTAGGGCGTGGCGCCCGCCAGCGCGTTGGTGGGATCGGCCAGGCCGTTGGCCATCAGCCAGTCGGTGGTCTCCTTCAGCACCGTGTGGGCGTCGGCCAGCTGCTTGCCGATGGCGGCCAGCTCGCCGTCGCCGGCGGCCAGCTCGGTGGCGGTCGCCTCGATGTCGGCGAGCAGGTCGGCGACCACCCCGCCGGCCCGCATCGGCAGCTTGCGCCCGACCAGGGCATGCGCTACATGTTCAAGATGATGAACAACGCCCGCCTGTCGGTGGGCGTCGAGGGCTTGGCGGTCGGGGAGCGGGCCTACCAGCAGGCCGTCGCGTACGCGAAGGAGCGGCGCCAGGGCCGCGCGCCGGGCGCCCCCGCCGGCGAGCAGTCGCCGATCGTCGAGCACCCGGACGTGCGCCGCATGCTGCTGACCATGCGGTCGCAGCTCGAGGCGCTGCGCTGCCTGGCCTACCTCAACGCCGAGTGCATCGACCTCGCGTCCCGCCACCCCGACGAGGAGGTGCGGACCCGGCGTCAGGAGCTGGCCGACCTGCTCACGCCGATCACCAAGGCGTGGGGCACCGACCTCGGCGTCGAGATCACCTCGCTCGCCCTCCAGGTCCACGGCGGCATGGGCTACATCGAGGAGACCGGCGTCGCCCAGCACTACCGGGACATCCGCATCGCCCCCATCTACGAGGGC
>DATGPY010000081.1:0-13257 GCA_035304465.1 Acidimicrobiales bacterium
CCCCGCGACGCTGCCCGAGGGCCTGTCCACCGACGAGCTCGTCGCCCTCATGGCCCGGGACAAGAAGGCCGTCGCCGGGCTGACCTTCGTGCTCGACGGGCCCGGCGGGGTCGAGGTCGTCCGGGGTGTCGACCCGCGCGACGTCACCCGGGTGCTGGCAGAGATGGCACGCCACCCGTCCGGGGGCCGGACGGCGGAGCGGGCGGTGGGGGAGAGCGACCGGTGACCGACCGCCCGGTGCGCTCCGGACCCGACCGGTCGGCGGCTCCGGAGCGCGACGACCGCCCGGTGGTCCTCCTGTTGAGCGGCCCGAACCTCAACCTGCTCGGCGAGCGGGAGCCGGACACGTACGGCACCACGACCCTCGACGAGCACGTCGCCATCGCCACGACGCGCGCCCACGCGGCCGGCCTCTCCCTCGACCATCGGCAGTCGAACCACGAGGGCGATCTCATCGACGCCGTCCACGATGCCCGGGGGCGCTGCGCCGCCATCATCATCAACCCGGGCGCGCTCACCCACTACGCGTGGGGCCTCCACGACGCGCTCGCGGCGTTCGACGGCCCCGTCATCGAGGTGCACCTCTCCAACCCCGTCGCCCGCGAGCCGTGGCGGCACACCTCGGTGGTGTCGCCCGTCGCCACGGGGACCATCGCCGGCCTCGGCGGGCTCGGCTACGTGCTCGCCGTCGACGCCGTGCGCACGCTGCTGGGGACATCCTGATCTGCGTCCGGTCGGCAGAGCGCCGGTCCGCCCACCCTGGGGCCCCGCACCATCCCGGAGACGCTTCCGGAGACATCGCGAGCGGAACTCGATGCGGGCGCCCGGGGCCGCGGCAAGCATGTCCCCCGATGGACGTGTACGAGATCTCCGTCGACCTGCAGCCGGGCGTGTCCGACCTCGACTTCGCCGCCGCGGTCGAGGACTACCTCGGCTCGCTGGCCGCCCAGGACCTGATCGCCTCGTGGCGACTCCTGCGCCGCAAGCTCGGATTCGGCAGCGGGGGCGAGTTCAAGGTGCTGATCGAGACGCGCGACCTGGCGCAGCTCGACGCCGCCTTTCAACGCGTGTCGTCCCGGACGCAGCCGGTCGAGGGACTGCACCACGGCGTCAACTCGCTCGTCACCAACTTCACGGCAGCCCTGTACCGGGACTTCCCCGACCCTCACCGGATCCACGGCGAGGAGCAGTTCTGAGTCGGTTGCGAGCGATCCCGGCCGAGCCCGGGGCCGGCCGGCCCGGCGCGGGGCGAGCGGGGTTCTAGATTGCAGGCGTGAGCTTCGATCGATCGTCTCTCCCCGCGATGGACGTGGCCGCCCGGACGACGCGCCTCCGCGAGGCCGTCCGCGAGGCCGGGTGTGACGCCCTGCTCGTCACGAACGTCACCAACATCCGCTACCTGACCGGCTTCACGGGTTCGGCCGCGCTCGTGCTGGTCGTCCCCGACGAGCTGGTGTTCGTCACCGACGGCCGGTACCGCGACCAGGCGGCCGCCGAGCTCGACGCGGCCGGCGTCGAGGCCCGCCTCGTCATCGGGCGCACCGCCGAGGACCAGCGCGACCAGCTGGCCGAGACCGCCCGGGGCCTGGCGTAGCTGGGCCTCGAGGCCGAGCACGTGACCTGGGCGCAGCAGCGGCGCTTCGCCGGGCACTGGTTCCCCGAGGTCGAGCTGGTCCCCACCGACGGGCTGGTCGAGACGTTGCGGCAGACCAAGGACGAGGGCGAGATCGCCCGGATGACGGCGGCCGCCGCGATGGCCGACGCCGCGCTCGCGGCCGTGCGCCACCGGCTCGGGGAGTCGCCCACCGAGGCGGAGATCGCGCTGGAGCTCGAGTGGCAGATGCGGCGCCTCGGCGCCGACGGCCCCTCGTTCCAGACGATCGTCGCCTCGGGCCCGAACGCGGCCATGCCGCACCACCGGGCCGGCGGGCGTCGCATCACCGAGGGCGACCCGGTGGTCATCGACTTCGGCGCGCAGCTCGAGGGCTACCGGTCCGACATGACGCGCACGGTGGTCGTCGGTGAGCCGACGGAGACGCTCGCCCGCATGTACGACGTCGTGCTCGCCGCTCAGCAGGCCGGCGTCGAGGCGGTGCGGGCGGGAGTGGCGGTGGCGGCGGTCGACGAGGCCTGCCGCTCGGTGATCAGGGAGGCGGGCTGGGAGGAGGCGTTCCTCCACAGCACGGGCCACGGCATCGGCCTCGACGTGCACGAGGCCCCGCGGGTGTCCGCGTCGGCCGATGCTACGCTGGCCGACGGCCACGTCGTGACCGTCGAGCCGGGTGTCTACCTCCCTGAACACGGCGGCGTTCGCATCGAGGACACGGTGGTGGTCACTTCCGACGGCTGCCGCACCCTCACGCGGGCGCCCAAGGACCGAGATCTCTAGAGCAGCGCGCGCAGGAGTTGTGCCGATGGTCGCCACGTCCACGAACGATCTGAAGAAGGGGATGACCCTCGACCTCGCCGAGGGCCTCTTCCAGGTCGTCGACTTCCAGCACGTCAAGCCCGGCAAGGGCGGGGCGTTCGTGCGCACGCGGCTGCGCAACGTCCGCTCGGGCGGCATCCTCGACAAGACCTTCCGCGCCGACGAGCGCGTCGAGCAGGCGGTGGTCGACAAGCGGGAGATGCAGTTCCTCTACCGGGACGGCGGCGACTACGTGTTCATGGACAACACGACCTTCGAGCAGATCACCGTCCCGCCGGAGACGCTCGGCGACGCCGCCCACTACATCGTCGAGGGCTCGACGGTGATGCTGCAGTTCTACCGGGACGAGATCATCGGCACCGACCTGCCGGCGGCGGTGGAGCTGACCGTGACCGAGACCGAGCCCGGCCTGCAGGGCGACCGGGTGTCGGGCGCCCGCAAGCCCGCGACGCTCGAGACCGGCCTCACCGTGCAGGTGCCGCTGTTCGTCAACCCCGGTGACCGCATCAAGGTCGACACGCGCACCGGCGAGTACCTGACGCGGGCGTGAGGCCCGTGCCCGTGGGCGACCTCGACCCGTCGGGACCGGAGCGCCGGCGGGCGGCTCGCGAGCGCGCCCTCGAGCTGCTCTACGAGGCCGAGGCCAAGGGCGTCCCGGTCGAGCAGGTGGTGGCCGAGCTGCCGGTCCCGCCCGACGACCTGGCGGTCGAGCTGGCGCTCGGCGTCGACGCCCACCGCGAGCGCATCGACGCCGAGCTGGCCCGGCGGGTCGCCCCGCGCTGGTCGGTGTCGCGGCTGGCCGCGGTCGACCGGGCGGTGCTGCGCATCGGCACCTACGAGCTGTTCGAGGTGCCCGAGCGGTCGAAGGCCGTGATCCTCAACGAGGCGGTCGTGCTCGCCCGACGGTTCGGCACCGACGACTCGCCGCGGTTCGTCAACGGCGTGCTGTCGGCCATCGCCGCGGACGCCCGCCCGCCCGCCGGCGACGGCGCGGCACCCGCGCCGGACGGCGAGGGCTGATGGCCGGGCCGGGCGGCGCCGGCGACGGCGGGGGTGACGGCACCCGCCGACCGGGGCCGATCCCGCTGCCCGACCCGCCCCTCGTCGACCGCGGCGCCGGGATCGTGCTCCGCCCCTGGACGTCGACGCCGACCGACGTCGCCGCCCTCGTCGCGGCCTGGCGCGACCCCGCGGTCGCCGCCGGCGCCCGCGTCCCCGGGGACCCCTCTCCGGAGGTCGCCGCCCGCTGGATCGCCGGCGCCGACGCTCGCCGGGCGCGCGGCCTCGCGCTCGACCTCGTCGTGGCGCCGCTGGCCGGCGGACCGGCCGTGCTGGGGGAGGTGGGGCTCCGCAACGTCGATCGGGCCCGCCGGCGGGCCGAGGTCGGGTGGTGGGTCGGCGCCCCGCACCGGGGGCGGGGCCTGGCCACGGCCGCCGTGCGCCTGCTCGTCGGGTGGGCGCTGTCCGACGCCGCCGGGCTCGTGCAGGTCTGGGCCCGCACCGACCCGGCCAACGACGCCTCGGCGCGGGTCGCCGCCCGGGCCGGCTTCCGGCGCCTCGGCGAGGCCGGCGGCGCGGTCGTCTGGTCCCGGGAGCGGGTGGGGATGCCGGGGGACCGGCAGGGCCGCTGCTAGCCTGTTGCCCTGACCGTGAAGCGGGTCCGGCGAGACCCGTACGGGCAGGAGATGGGGAGGTCCCCGCAGTGGCAGAGCGCGAACGACGGAGCACGCCCCCCTTCGGGGGCGTTTTCGTTGCGCGGACGCAGGTGCTCGACGCCGACGACGTGCGCCGGGCGATCTGGCGCATGGCGCACGAGGTGCTCGAGCGGAACCACGGGCTCGACGACCTGGTGATCGTCGGGCTGCAGACCGGCGGCGTCACCTTCGCCCGGGCCATGGCCGAGGCGCTGGAGAAGATCGACGGCGAGGCCCCGCCGCTCGGCTCGCTCGACGTCGCCTTCCACCGCGACGACATCGGGCTGCGCCCGGTGCTGCCGTCCGCGGTGACGGAGATCCCGGTCGACCTCACGGGCCGGGTGGTCGTGCTGGTCGACGACGTGATCTTCACCGGCCGCACGATCCGGGCGGCGCTCGACGCCGTGCACAGCTACGGGCGGCCGCGGGCCGTGCAGCTCGCGGTCATGGTCGACCGCGGGCACCGGGAGCTGCCCATCCGGCCCGACTTCGTGGGCAAGAACCTCCCCACCCGGCGGGACGAGGTGGTGAACGCCACCCTGGACGGCGTGCAGATCGGCGAGATGACCAAGGAGCACCGGTGAGCGGGGCCCGCCACCTGCTCGGCATCGCCGAGCTCGACGTCGCGGACATCGAGCGGCTGCTGCGGCTGACCGACAGCTTCGTCGAGGTCGGCCGCCGCCGGATGCCCAAGGTGCCCGCGCTCCAGGGGCGCACGGTCACCTGGCTGTTCTACGAGAGCTCGACCCGCACCCGGCTGAGCTTCGAGCAGGCGGCCAAGCGGCTCTCGGCCGACACGCTCAACTTCTCGGTGCCGACGTCGTCGGTGAACAAGGGCGAGTCGCTGCGGGACACGGTCGCGACGATCGAGGCGATGGGCGTCGACGCCATCGTCGTGCGCCACGCCTCCTCCGGCGTCCCCCACCAGGTCGCACGCTGGGTGTCGGGCAGCGTGATCAACGCCGGCGACGGCTGGCACGAGCACCCGACCCAGGCGCTGCTCGACTGCTACACGATCCGCGACCACCTCGGCGGCCTCGACGGCCTGCACGTCGCGATCGTCGGCGACATCAACCACAGCCGGGTGGCCCGCAGCGACGTGTGGGCCTTCACCAAGCTCGGTGCCGAGGTGACGCTGGTGGCGCCGCCGACGCTGTTGCCGCCGTCGGTCGAGGGGTGGCCGGTGCGGGTCGGCCACGACCTCGACGCCGTGCTGCCGACGGTGGACGTCGTCTACCTGCTGCGGATGCAGCGGGAGCGCATGGCCGAGGCCCTGCTGCCGTCGCTGCGGGAGTACACGGCCTGCTACGGCCTGACCCGCCGTCGCGTCGACCTGCTGCGGGACAAGGCGATCGTCATGCACCCCGGCCCGATGAACCGGGGCGTGGAGATCGCCGCGGACGTCGCCGACCTGCCCCGCTCGGCGGTCATCGACCAGGTGCGCAACGGCGTCGCCGTGCGCATGGCCGTGCTCTACGACCTGCTCGGCTCCGGCGCCGACCTGAGCCGCGACCTCCCGGGGAGGGATGCCCGATGAAGTCCATCGCCGTCCGCGGTGGCGAGGTCGTCGACGCCACCGGCCGCCGCCGGGCCGACGTGCTCGTCGAGGACGGGCGCATCGCCGCCGTCGTGCCCCAGGAGGAGGGCCGCGACCTCGCCGCCGACCTCACCCTGGACGCCGGCGGCTGCGTCGTCGCCCCGGGCCTGGTCGACCTGCACACCCACCTGCGCCAGCCGGGCGCCGAGGAGGCCGAGACGATCGAGACCGGCGCCCGGGCGGCCGCGCTCGGCGGGTTCACCTGCGTCCTGGCGATGCCCAACACGACGCCCGCCATCGACTCCGCCGGGGTCGCCCGCGAGGTGCTGGAGCTGGGGCGGGCGGCCTGCTGCGACGTGCGGACGTCCGCGGCCATCACCGTGGGCCGAGCGGGGACGCAGCTCACGCCGATGGCCGAGCTGGCCGCGCTCGGGGTGCGGCTGTTCACCGACGACGGCACCGGCGTGCAGGACGGCCGCCTCATGCGCCGGGCGCTCGAGTACGCCTCGGCGCTGGGTGTCGTCCTCGCCCAGCACTGCGAGGACGCGGTGCTCTCCGGCGGCGGGGCGATGAACGAGGGGGCGTGGTCGTCGCGCCTCGGCCTCCCGGGCCAGCCGCCGGAGGCCGAGGAGGTGATGGTCATGCGGGACATCGCGCTCGCCCGCATGACCGGTGGGCGCGTCCACTTCCAGCACCTGTCGACCCGCCGGTCGCTGGAGCTGGTGGCGGCGGCCAAGGCCGATGGCCTGCGGGTGACCTGCGAGGTGACGCCCCACCACTTCACGCTCACCGAGGCGGCGTGCGCGACCTACGACCCGGTCTTCAAGGTCAACCCGCCGCTGCGCACCGACGACGACGTCGCCGCGGTGCGCGCCGGGGTGGCGGCCGGGGTCGTGGACTGCATCGCCACCGACCACGCGCCGCACGCACCGGAGGCCAAGGAGCAGCCCTTCGACCAGGCGCCGCCGGGGATGCTCGGCCTGGAGACCGCACTGGCCCTGGCGCTGACGCACCTCGACCTTCCCATCACCGAGGTGCTGGCCCTGATGTCGTGGCGGCCGGCGGCGATCATCGGGGCGGACGACGCCCACGGCGGCCCGGTCGCCGAGGGGCGCCCGGCCAACCTGTGCGTGATCGACCCGACCGCCACCTGGACGGTCGACCCCGACCGGCTGGCCAGCCGCAGCTGCAACACGCCCTACACCGGCATGCGGCTCACCGGCCGGGTCCGCCACACGGTGGTGGACGGCGAGGCCGTGGTCGTCGACGCCGAGGCGCAGCGGTGACTCGGTATGCAGTACGATGCATGACCATGCAGATCGGAGTCGGGGCGTGACGGCGCGCGAGGGCCTGCTGGTGCTCGCCGACGGCACCACCTTCGAGGGCGAGCTCGTCGGCGCCCCGCCGCCCGGCGGCGTCGCCACCGGCGAGGTCGTGTTCAACACGGTGCTCGCCGGCTACCAGGAGGTGCTGTCCGACCCCAGCTACGCGGGGCAGATCGTCACCTTCACCTACCCGCACATCGGCAACTACGGCACCAACGACCGGGACGACGAGAGCCGCCGCCCCTTCGTCCGGGGCGTCGTCGTGCGCGAGCTGGCTCGGCGCCCGTCGAGCTGGCGGTCGACCGGGAGCCTCGACGACTACCTGCGCTCCCACGGCGTGCCCGGCATCGCGGGCGTCGACACCCGCCGCCTCACCCGGCACATCCGCGAGGCCGGCTCGATGCCGGGGGCCTTCGGCGACGCCGACGAGGCGACGCTGAAGGCGGCCGCGCAGGCGGAGCCCGGCACCGACGGCGTCGACCTCGTCGCCACCGTCACCTGCGACGCGCCCTACACGGTGCCCGCGACCGAGGGCGGCCGCCGCATCGTCGCCTACGACTTCGGGATCAAGCGCACGATCCTGCGCCACCTCGCCCGCCTCGGCGAGGTGACGGTCCTGCCGGCGTCCACGCCGGCGGCCGAGGTGCTCGAGCGGCGGCCCGACGGCGTGTTCCTCTCCAACGGCCCCGGCGACCCGTCGGTGGTCGGCTACGCCACCGACGCCATCCGGGCGCTGCTCGGCGAGGTGCCGGTCTTCGGCATCTGCCTCGGCCACCAGCTGCTCGCCACCGCGCTCGGGGCCACGACCCGCAAGCTGGCCTTCGGGCACCACGGGGGCAACCACCCGGTGCGGCGGCTCGCCACCGGCGGGGTCGAGATCACCAGCCAGAACCACAACTACGCCGTCGCCGAGGACTCGCTCGGGCCGGCGATCGAGGTGACCCACGTCAACCTCAACGACGGGGTGGTCGAGGGCATCCGGGCGCCCCGTCACCGGGCCTTCGGCGTGCAGTACCACCCGGAGGCCGGGCCCGGCCCCGGCGACGCCCGCTACCTGTTCGACGAGTTCGCCGCACTCATCGACGGCCGGGAGGGCTGAGCGTGCCGCGCCGCGACGACATCGAGTCCATCCTGCTGATCGGCGCCGGGCCCATCGTGATCGGCCAGGCGTGCGAGTTCGACTACTCGGGCACCCAGGCCTGCAAGGTGCTGCGGGCCGAGGGCTACCGGGTGGTGCTCGTGAACTCGAACCCGGCCACGATCATGACCGACCCCGACTTCGCGGACGCCACCTACGTCGAACCGCTCGACGCCGACCACGTGGCCGCGGTCATCGAGCGGGAGCGTCCCGACGCCGTGCTGCCCACCCTCGGTGGCCAGACCGCGCTCAACCTGGCGATGGAGCTGGTCGAGCGGGGGGCGATCGGGGCGCCCGGCACCCCCGAGCTCATCGGTGCCAACGCCGAGGCCATCGCCACCGCCGAGGACCGCGAGCGGTTCAAGGCGGCGATGCAGGAGATCGGCCTCGCGGTGCCGCCGTCGGCCACCGCCAACACCATGGACGAGGCCGTCGCCGTCGTCGAGCGCATCGGTCTCCCCGTCGTCGTGCGCCCGGCGTTCATCCTCGGCGGCAAGGGCACCGGCATCGCCACCACCCGGGCCGAGTTCGAGCGCATCGCCGCCGCCGGCCTGGCCGCCAGCCCGATCAGCGAGATCCTCATCGAGTGGTCGATCGCGGGGTGGAAGGAGTACGAGCTCGAGGTCATGCGGGACCGCGCCGACAACTGCGTGGTCATCTGCTCGATCGAGAACCTCGACCCCATGGGCGTGCACACCGGCGACTCGATCACCGTGGCGCCCGCCCAGACGCTGACCGACCTCGAGTACCAGGCCATGCGGGACGCGGCCTTCGCCTGCATCCGCCGCGTCGGCGTCGAGACCGGGGGCTCGAACGTGCAGTTCGCGCTCGACCCCCGCACCGGCGAAATGGTCATCATCGAGATGAACCCACGGGTCAGCCGGTCCTCCGCCCTGGCCTCCAAGGCGACCGGGTTCCCCATCGCCAAGATCGCCGCCAAGCTCGCCGTCGGCTACACGCTCGACGAGATCCCCAACGACATCACCCGCAAGACGCCGGCCAGCTTCGAGCCGGTGATCGACTACGTCGTCACGAAGGTGCCGCGCTGGGCCTTCGAGAAGTTCCCCGGCAGCCCGGCCGTGCTCGGCACCTCGATGCAGTCGGTCGGCGAGGCCATGGCCATCGGGCGGACCTTCCCCGAGTCGCTGCAGAAGGCGCTGCGCAGCCTCGAGCAGGGGCGGGCCGGCCTCAACTGCGACCCCGGCGAGCGAGAGCTCGACGCGCTCGACGACGAGGAGCTGCTCGCCCGGGCGGCCACCGCGACGCCCGACCGTCCGTTCCACCTCGAGGCGGCGCTGCGCCGGGGCATCGGCGTCGACGAGCTGGCCGAGCGGACGAAGGTCGACCCCTGGTTCCTCGACCAGGTGCTGCGCATCGTCGAGGAGCGCCGGCGCCTGGCGGAGATCGGCTTCGCCGGGATGCGGCCCCGCGACTGGAAGCGGGCGAAGCAGCTGGGGTTCAGCGACGCCCAGCTGGCCTGGCTCTGGGGCGAGGACGAGGCCGCGGTGCGGGCCGCCCGGCTGGCCGCGGGCGTCCGCCCCACGTTCAAGACCGTCGACACCTGCGCGGGCGAGTTCGAGGCCGCGACGCCGTACCACTACTCGACCTACGAGGACGAGGACGAGGTGGCGCCGTCCGACCGGCGCAAGGTGCTGATCCTCGGCTCGGGGCCCAACCGCATCGGGCAGGGGATCGAGTTCGACTACTGCTGCGTGCACGCCAGCTTCGCCCTGGCCGAGTCCGGCGTCGAGACCGTCATGCTCAACTGCAACCCGGAGACGGTCTCGACCGACTACGACACCTCCGACCGGCTCTACTTCGAGCCGTTGACCCTCGAGGACGCGCTCAACGTCATCGAGGCCGAGCAGGCGTCGGGCCGGCTCGAGGGGGTCGTCGTCGCCCTCGGGGGCCAGACCCCGCTGAAGCTCGCCGGGGCCCTGCCGCCGGAGCTGGTGCTCGGGACCTCGCCGGCCTCGATCGACGCCGCCGAGGACCGCGAGCAGTGGAACGCGCTGTGCGCCCGCCTGGAGATCCCGCAGCCCGCCGGCGGCACGGCGACCAGCGTCGAGGAGGCCCTCGCCATCGTCGAGCGCATCGGCTACCCGGCCCTGCTGCGGCCGAGCTACGTGCTCGGCGGTCGGGCCATGGAGATCGTCTACGACCCCGACGGCCTGCGGCGGGCGATGGCGGAGCTGGCCAGCTACGGGAGCCTCGGCCGCGAGGGCGGGTTGTCCGCCACCCGGCCGGTGCTCATCGACCGGTTCCTCGAGGACGCCACCGAGGTCGACGTCGACGCCGTGCGCGACGCCGTGGGCGAGGTGCTGATCGGCGGGGTGATGGAGCACGTCGAGGAGGCAGGCGTCCACTCCGGCGACTCGGCCTGCTCCATCCCGCCCCACTCCCTGGCGCCCGAGACGGTGGCGGTCATCGAGGACTACACCCGCCGCCTCGCCGATGCCCTCGACGTCCGAGGGCTCATCAACGTGCAGTACGCGGTCAAGCAGGGGCAGGTGTTCGTCATCGAGGCCAACCCCCGGGCCAGCCGCACCGTCCCCTTCGTGTCCAAGGCGACCGGCGTGCCACTGGTGAAGGTCGCGGCCCGGGTCATGCTCGGTGCCACGCTGGCCGAGCTGCGGGCGGAGGGGCTGCTGCCGCCGCCGGGTCGGGCCGGCCACATCGCGGTCAAGGAGGCCGTGCTGCCCTTCAACCGGTTCCCGGACGTCGACACCGTGCTCGGCCCCGAGATGCGCTCGACCGGCGAGGTCATGGGCATCGACCGCACCTTCGGCCTGGCCTTCGGGAAGTCGCAGGCCGCGGCGGGCGACCACCTGCCGACCTCCGGCCTGGTCTTCCTCTCGCTCGCCGACCGGGACAAGACCGCCGGCGTGCGGGCCGCGGCCCGGTTCGTCGACCTGGGCTTCGAGATCGCGGCCACCCACGGCACCGCCGAGCACCTCGAGGCCCACGGCGTCCCGGTGGCCCAGCGGGTGGCGAAGGTGACCAGCGAGGCCGACCCGCCCGACCTGGCGGCCGCCGGCCTGCCGACCGCGGTCGACCTCATCGCCTCGGGCAAGGTGGCGCTGGTCGTCAACAGCCCCCGGGGGCGGGGCGCCCGAGCCGACGGCGCCTACATCCGCCGGGCCGCCAACGTGCACCGGGTCCCGTGCCTGACCACCGCGGCGGCGGCCCTGGCCGCGGCCGAGAGCGTGCACGACCGGTCCCGCCACGAGCTGCGGGTCCGGACGCTGCAGGAGTACCACCGCGACGTGCGGGCCGGGGTGGGCGGCGGGTGAGCGGTCGGTGACCGGACGCCGTCGCCTCCGCCGGCGCCGGGCCCGCCCGGTCGACCTGGCCGTGACCGTCGGCTCGGTGCGGCTGCCCAACCCGGTGATGACCGCCTCGGGCACCGCCGGCCACGGGGCCGAGCTGGCGCCCTACGTCGACCTCGGCGCCCTCGGCGCCGTGGTGGTCAAGTCGCTGCACGCCGAGCCCTGGGCGGGCAACCCGCCCCTGCGCGTCCACGAGACGCCCGCCGGCATGCTCAACTCCGTCGGCCTCCAGGGCCCCGGCGTGCGGGCCTGGCTGGCCGACCACCTGCCCGGCCTGCTGGCCACCGGCGCCCGGGTCGTGGCCTCGATCTGGGGGCGCACCGTCGACGAGTACCGGCGGGCGGCCGAGATGCTCGCCGATGCCCCGCCGCAGGTCGTGGCCGTCGAGGTCAACCTGTCGTGCCCCAACACCGAGGCGGGCCGCGACCTGTTCGCCCACTCGGCCGACGCGACCGCCGCGGCCGTCGCCGCCACCGCCGCCTGCGGGCGACCGCGGTGGGCGAAGCTGAGCCCCAACGTGGGCGACCTCCCGGCGATCGCCGTCGCCGCCCACGGCGCGGGTGCCGAGGCCGTCACGCTCGTCAACACCGTCATGGGCCTGGCCGTCGACCCGGCGACCCGCCGCTTCCGCCTGGGCTCCGGCCCCCGGGGCGGCGGCCTGTCGGGGCCGGCCATCCACCCGGTCGCCGTGCGGGCCGTCTTCGACGTCCACCGGGCGGCGCCAGAGGTGCCGATCGTCGGCGTCGGCGGCGTGGCGAGCGGGGCGGACGCCGCGGAGATGATGCTGGTGGGGGCCCGGGCGGTGCAGGTGGGCACGGCGACCTTCGCCGACCCCCGGGCGCCGCGGCGGGTGCTGGACGAGCTGGCGCGGTGGGCGGCCCGGCAGGGCCTCGACCGCATCGAGGACGCGATCGGAGGGGTGGAGGATGGCTGAGGACCCGACGAGGAGCCCGGAGGGCGGTGCGGCAGGGGGCGAGGGCCCGCCCCACCGGGAGGGGGAGGGCGCTCCGCCCGCGGTCCGTGCGCGGCTCGTGCTGGCGCTCGACGTGGACGACCTGGTGCCGGCGCTGCGCCTGGCCCGGGAGCTGGCGCCGTGGTTCGGCACGATGAAGGTCGGGCTCGAGCTGTACAGCGCAGCGGGGCCCGAGGCGGTCACGACGCTCGTCGACCTCGGCGTCGACGTCTTCTGCGACCTGAAGCTCCACGACATCCCGACGACGGTCGGGCGGGCGGCCCGGGTCGTCGGCGCGCTCGGCGCCCGGTACCTGACCGTCCACACGGCCGGCGGGCCGGCGATGGTCCGGGCCGGCATCGAGGGCCTGCGCGAGGGCGCGGCCCGGGCCAGCACCGATCGCGAGCCGGTCGGGCTCGGTGTCACCGTGCTGACCAGCGAGCCCGAGGTCTCCGAGCACCTGTTGCACCAGCGGGTCGCCGCCGGCCTGGACGGCGGCTGCCAGGGGTTCGTGTGCGCCGTGCCCGACCTGCCGACGGTCCGCCAGCTGGCGCCGCGGGCGGTGCTCGCGACCCCGGGCATCCGGCCCGAGGGTGCGCCCGCGGACGACCAGGGGCGGGTGGCGACGCCTCGGGCGGCGCTCGACGCGGGGTCCGACCTGCTCGTCGTCGGGCGCCCCGTGACGCACGCCGACGATCCCGTCGAGGCGGCCCGCCGGCTGGTCGCGGCCCTGGTCTGAGCGCCGGGCGCAGCCGGTATGGCGCGAGTCGCCCGGGCCCGCGCGCTAGGTTGACCCCCATGCCGCAGCCACCGCAGTTGACTCCTGAGCAGCGTGAAGCCGCACTGGCCAAGGC
>DATGPY010000082.1:0-7511 GCA_035304465.1 Acidimicrobiales bacterium
ATCGGCGCCAAGGTGCGGTGGCCGGCGCTGGCCGAGGGGCGCAGCCCGGACGTCGAGCCCTTCTGGGGGATCGAGCGCACCCGCCGGCTGCCCGCCCGAGGTGGCTCGTACCTGGTCGTCTGGGACTTCGGCACGCCCGCGCCGCCGCTCGGGAACGTCCCCAACCGGGCCGGGGAGGACCCCCACGGCATGGGGCGCTCGCAGCCCGAGGTCCTGGAGATGGTGACCACCTTCCTCGACGAGGGGAAGCTGGTCGACACCTGCGGTGGCGGGCCGTGCCAGACGCTGCCCGGGGACGGGTGACGCCCGCCACGGACGGGTGTGCAACAATCCCCGCGCAGTGAACGGTGGGTGGACGCCCGGCGTCTGCCACGCCGACGTGCCCGGAACGCTGGGTTACCGTGTCGTGGACGCACGGTCCGCGCCCACGCGGGCCGTCAGGACGCCCGAAAGGGGAACAGCATGTCGCTCGCCTATCTCGATCCCGGGTCCGGCAGCCTGATCGCATCCGTCCTGGTCGGCGGTGCCGCCGCCGCCGGGGTGGCGGCCAAGCAGGCCCGCGCCCGCCTCATGCGCCTGGGGCGTCGCCGCAAGGGCGACGAGCTCGAGGCCGAGGCCCAGGACGAGGCGACCACCGGCGAGGCCGGGGAGGCCGAGGCCGAGCCCTCCGACGCGGCCGCCACCCGCGACGCCTGAGGCCGGCACCGCCGTGCCCGCCTACGAGCCGGGGTCGTTCCGCGACCCCGACAGCGCCGTCTTCCGCGCCGACGGGAAGGTCCTGCGCGGCCTGTCGGGCCGGGCGGCGGACGACTGGGACCGCCTGCGGGGCACCGCCTTCTTCACCCGGCTGACCGAGTCGGGGAAGGTCGTGCGCACCACGCCGTACGAGGGCGAGGCCCCGCCGTCGCCCCGGGGCGAGCCGTGGGCCCGGGTGCTCGAGCACGAACCGGTGCCGGTGGTCTCGTACCCCTACGAGTGGCCCTTCGCCATGCTGCGGGAGGCGGCGGCGCTGCAGCTCGAGGTGCTGCTGGCCGCCCTCGACGAGGGCATGTCGCTCAAGGACGGCACGGCGTACAACGTCCAGTTCGTCGGGTCGCGGCCCGTCTTCATCGACGTCGGCTCGTTCGAGCCCGCCGCCGGCCCCTGGCCCGGCTACCGGCAGTTCTGCCAGACGATGCTGTTCCCGCTGCTGGTCCAGGCCCACCTGGGCGTGCCCTACCAGCCGCTGCTGCGGGGGGCGGTCGACGGCCTGAGCGCCTCGGACGTGGCCGGCATGTTCTCGGGGCTGCGCCGGTTCCGCAAGGGCGTCCTGCGCAACGTCCTGCTCCACAGCATCCTGGAGCGGCGGGTCACGACCGCCGCCGAGACCGTCAAGTCCGACCTGCGGACGTCGGGGTTCTCGGTCGAGGTGGCGAAGGCGACGGCCCGCAAGCTGCTCGACCTCGTGCGGGGCCTCGAGGTGGGCAAGCGGGGCTCGGACGCCGACGACGAGCACTCGATCTGGTCCGACTACCGCACGACCTGCTCGTACAGCGACGCCGACGCCAAGGCGAAGCACGAGTTCGTGCGGGCCGCGCTCGAGGGGCGGCGGAGCCGCCTCGTGCTCGACCTCGGCGCCAACGACGGCGAGTACTCGAAGCTGGCGGCCGAGCACGCCGACCACGTGGTGGCCGTCGACGGTGACGAGAAGGTCGTCGACCTGCTCTACCGGCGCTTGCGGGCGACCGGCAACGAGAAGGTCCTGCCGCTGGTCATGAACCTGGTCGACCCCTCCGGCGGCATCGGCTGGCGCAACCGGGAGCGGGCGCCGTTCGTCGAGCGCGTCCGGCCCGACGCGACGCTGGCGCTCGCGCTGGTGCACCACCTGACCATCGCCGCCAACGTGCCGCTGCCCGAGGTGGTCGGCTGGCTGGCCGACTTCGGGGGCCGGCAGGTGGTCGAGTTCCCGCACCGCGACGACGTGCAGGTCGAGCGCCTGCTCGCCAACAAGCCGGCCGGGTTGTTCGACGACTACCGGCGCGAGGCGTTCGAGCACCTGCTCGCCGAGCGGTTCCGGGTGGTCCGGCAGGAGACGCTGCCGGGCGGCACCCGCACCCTCTACCTGGTCGAGGCCGCCGGCGCCTGACGGGGGTCCCGGCACCGTCCGGGGCCCCGTTGGGTACCCTCGGCCCTGTGGCACGGGGTCGGACCGCCAAGGTGCTCACCCACCGCTGGGAGCGGGGGGAGCTGCACCGGCGGCCCGAGGTGCTCGCGGTCGAGGAGCCGCTCGAGATCCACCTCGACGGCGTGCTGGTGGCCACGACCATGCGCACGCCCGGCCACGACTTCGAGCTGGCCGCCGGTTTCTGCCACACCGAGGGCCTGCTCGCCGGCGCCCCTGTGCGCCGGTGCCGCTACTGCGGCACCGGCAGCGCGGTCGACAGCGAGTTCAACGTCGTGACCGTCGAGACCGGCGGCCTCGCACCGACCCCGACGCCCCGCCTGACGGCGACGACCTCGGCGTGCGGGATGTGCGGCACCACCGCGGTCGACGAGCTGCGGCACCGGCTGCGCCCCCTGCCGCCGTCGCCGCCGATCCCCCTCGAGGTGCTGGCCTCGGTCGGCGATCGGGCCGGCGGCGCCCAGCGGCTGTTCGACGCCACCGGCGGGGTCCACGCCGCGATGGCCTTCGACGCCGCCGGCGATCCGGTCGTCGTGCGCGAGGACGTCGGGCGGCACAACGCGGTCGACAAGGTGGTGGGCCGGCTGCTGCTCGACGGCGCCCTGCCCGCCGCCGGCCTCGGCCTGTGGGTGAGCGGGCGGGTCAGCTTCGAGATCGTCCAGAAGGCCTGGGCGGCCGGCCTGGCGACGGTGGTCGCGGTGAGCGCGCCGACGTCGCTCGCCGTCGAGGCCGCCCGCCTCGGGGGCGTGTCCCTCTGCGCCTTCGCCCGCGGCGGCCGCCTCAACGTCTACACGGGGGAGGGGGTGGTGGCACCGTGAGCCTGCAGGAGCAGTTCCGGGGCTGGAACCCGCGGCTGTGGGCCGGCTGGCGGCCGAACGGCATCGGCGAGCAGAAGCCCAACCACTACCGGGCCATGGTCCGGGCCGCGTGGGCGAACCGGAACCACCCCCTGTACGCCTGGCGGGTCCTGACCCGGGGGGCCTGCGACGGCTGCGCGCTGGGCGTCGCCGGCCTGCACGACTGGACGATCGACGGCGTGCACCTGTGCACCACCCGCCTCGACCTGCTCGAGCTCAACACCGCTGACCCGTTCGACCCCGCCGTCCTCGCCGACGTGGCCGCGCTGCGGGGCCGGACCGGCGCCCAGCTGCGGGCGCTCGGGCGGCTCGGGTACCCGATGCGCCGCCGGCGGGGTGAGCGCGGGTTCCGTCGGGTGGCCTGGGACGAGGCGCTGGGGGTGCTGGCCGGGGCGCTCGGCGCCACAGACCCCGACCGGGTCGCCCTCTACCTGACCAGCCGGGGCATCACCAACGAGGTCTACTACGTCGCCGCCAAGGCGGCCCGGGCCCTCGGGATCGCCAACATCGACTCGGCGGCCCGGGTCTGCCACGCCCCCTCGACCCTCGGCCTGAAGGACACCGTGGGCGTCGCGGCCACCACCTGCTCCTACCAGGACCTGATCGAGGCACCGCTCGTGGTGCTGTGGGGCGCCAACCCGGCCAACAGCCAACCGGTGTTCATGAAGTACCTGTACCTGGCCCGACGGCGCGGGTGCCGGGTGGTCGTCGTGAACCCGTACCTCGAGCCGGGTCTCGAGCGGTACTGGGTGCCCTCCAACGTCGAGTCCGCCCTGTTCGGCACCCGCATGTGCGACCTGCACGTGCCGGTGCGGCCGGGCGGCGACGTGGCGCTGGCCAACGCGGCGCTCGCGGCGCTGATCGCCCGGGGTGCGGTCGACGAGCGCTTCGTCGGCGACCACACCGCCGGCTTCGGCGCGCTCCGCGACCACCTCGCGTCCCGGACCGTGGCGGGGTGGGCCGAGCTGGCCGGCGTCGACGCCGAGGTGGTCGAGGCGTTCGCCGACGAGCTGGCCCGCGCCGGCGGGGCGGTGCACGTCTGGTCGATGGGCATCACCCAGCACCGCAGCTCGGCCGACACGGTGCGGGCCATCGTGAACCTGGCGCTCGCCCAGGGCGGGGTCGGGCGGGACGGCACGGGGCTCATGCCCATCCGGGGCCACTCGGGGGTGCAGGGCGGCGCCGAGATGGGCGCCTACGCGACGTCCCTGCCCGGCGGGGTTCCGGTCGACGAGCGCCACGCGGCCGCCCTGGCCGAGGCCTGGGGCTTCCCCGTGCCCGGCCGGCCCGGGCTCACCGCGCCCGAGATGGTCGAGGCGGCGGCCCGGGGCGACCTCGACGTGCTGTGGATGTCCGGCGGCAACTTCCTCGACGTGCTGCCCGACCCGCCCTGGGTGGAGGCCGCGCTGGCCCGGGTCCCGCTGCGCGTCCACCAGGACGTGGTCGTCACCCGCCAGATGCTCGTCGAGGGCGACGACGTCCTGCTGCTCCCGGTCGCCACCCGCTACGAGCAGGAGGGCGGCGGCACCGAGACGACGACCGAGCGCCGCATCGTGTTCAGCCCCGAGATCCCCCGGCAGGTGGGCGAGGCCCGCAGCGAGTGGCGGCTGTTCGCCGACGTCGTCAACCGGGTGCGGCCCGAGCTGCGGCCGATGTTCTCGTGGCCGACCAACCGCGACCTGCGGGCCGAGATCGCCCGGGTCGTGCCGCTCTACGCGGGCATCGAGGACCTGGCGGACACCGGCGACGCCGTGCAGTGGGGCGGCCGGCACCTGTGCGCCGGCGGCCGGTTCCCGACCCCGGACGGCCGGGCGCGCTTCTCCGTCGTCGACCCGCCCGACGAGGAGCTGCCCGAGGGGGCGTTCCTGGTGACGACCCGCCGCGGCAAGCAGTTCAACTCGATGGTCCACGGCGAGGTGGACCCGCTGACCGGGGCCCGCCGCGACGCGGTGCTGATGGACCCCGCCGACGCCGCCGCGCTCGGCCTGCAGCCCGGGGACCGGGTGCGGTTGCGCTCGGCGACCGGCACCTTCGACGGCACCGTCACCCCGGCCCGGCTGCCGGCCCGCACCCTCCAGGTCCACTGGCCGGAGGGCAACGTGCTCGTGGCCGGCGGGCCCGAGAACCGCGAGCCGGGGTCGAAGGTGCCCGACTATAACGCGGTCGTCACCGTCGAGCGGGCCTGAGCCGGCGCGCACGCCGCCCCGCGGTCCCACCCGGCGTCGCCCTCGGCCGGCCCGCGCCGGCCGGGCTCGGACCCCGGTCACGGCCGGGTCCTCCCCCGGCCGGCCGCCGGGCGCGCCCGGGTAGCCTGAGGCCATGCCCGAGCCCCTCGTGCCCTCCACCGGCTGGAACGTCGTCCACCTGTTCTGCAAGATCACGCCCCTGGCCGAGGGCGGGGCGCTGGCGGAGGCCGTGAGCAAGCTGCAGGCCGACGACCACCAGGTCGTCCCCGTCGCGGTGGTCGGGCACAAGGCCGACCTGTGCCTGATGGCGCTCGGCCCCGACCTGTGGCGCCTGCGCCGCTTCCAGACCGAGGTGGTCGGCGCCGGCTTCGAGGTGGTCGACAGCTACGTGTCGCTCACCGAGGTGTCCGAGTACGCCCAGGGCATCCCCGAGGAGCGCCGCAACGCCCGCCTCTACCCGCAGCTCCCGCCGCCGGGGAAGACGGCCTTCTGCTTCTACCCCATGTCGAAGCGGCGCGGTGAGCAGCACAACTGGTACGAGCTGCCCTACGAGCAGCGCGAGCAGCTCATGTTCGGGCACGGTGCCACCGGCCGGCGCTTCGCCGGGCGGGTGCTGCAGCTGGTCACCGGGTCGACCGGCATCGACGACCACGAGTGGGGGGTCACGCTGTTCGCCGAGCGCCCCGACGACCTGAAGGAGTGCGTCTACACGATGCGCTACGACACCGCGTCGTCGCGCTTCGCCGAGTTCGGCCCGTTCGTCACCGGCGCGGTGGGACCGCTCGACGAGGTGCTGGCGGCGGTGGGCGTCACGCTCTGAGCGGAGATCTGGTCGAATCGTCGCATCCGGGCGGCGATCGGTGACGGAAATGTGAAGAACGGCGCCGACGGCTCGTGCGAAAAGGACGAGCCCGCCATCCGCACCTACACTCGCCCCGTTCCGAGCAAGGGGATGGGCATGAGGGCTCGCGCAGCATGAGCAGGGTTCTGAGGGGGGCGGCCGCCGCGCTCGCACTGGTCGTCGTCGCGGTCGGGATGCTGCTGGCACCGTCGCCGGCCGGCGCGCAGGAGTCGGAGCAACCACCGCAGACGGTCTCCGGCACGCTCCGCTACGAGGACGAGAACGGCGACGACGTCTTCGTCGAGGGCGTCGACGTCACGGTCGAGTCGGCCGACGGCAGCTTCAGCGAGACGGTCACCTCCGACGAGGACGGGCGGTTCGAGGTCGAGGTGCCCGGGCCCGGCCGGTACACGGCGTCGCTCGACCCCGACCAGCTGCCCGAGGGGGTCTCGCTGCGGGACGAGGAGCGCAGCACGCTGACGGTGACGCTCTCCCAGGGCGAGTCACGAGCCGTGCTGTTCGCCATCCAGTCCGGCGAGGGCGGCCGTGGTGGCAGCAACTTCTTCGACCGGGCGGCGCGGCTCAGCGTCGAGGGCCTGAAGTTCGGCCTCATCATCGCCATCTGCGCCATCGGCCTGTCGTTGATCTTCGGTACGACCGGCCTGGTCAACTTCGCCCACGGCGAGATGGTCACGTGGGGCGCGCTCGTCGCTTTCTTCTTCAACGTGACGCTCGGCTGGCCGATGGTGCTGTCCGCGCTGGTCGCCATCGTGGTCGGGGCGATCACCGGCTTCGGCATCGACCGGGGCCTGTGGCGGCCGCTCGAGCGCCGCGGCACCGGCCTGATCGCCATGCTGGTCATCACGATCGGCGTCGGCATCCTCGTGCGGTACGTGTTCCTCTACCAGTTCGGCGGGTTCACCCGGACCTACGCCGACTACCAGCTGCAGACCGAGGGCCTCGAGCTGGGGCCGGTCACGATCGTGCCCCGCGACCTGGCGACGATCCTGATCTCGCTGGGCGTGCTGATCGTGGTGGCGCTGGCCCTGCAGCTCACCCGCAGCGGCAAGGCGATGCGGGCCGTCGCCGACAACCGCGACCTGGCGGAGTCCTCCGGCATCGACGTCGAGCGGGTCGTCGGCTACGTCTGGGCCGCCGGCGCCGGCCTCGCCGCGCTCGGCGGCGTGCTGCTGGGCCTCGCCGAGCAGGTCGACTGGCTCATGGGCTTCCGCCTGCTGCTGCTGATGTTCGCCGGCGTCATCCTCGGCGGCATCGGCACGGCCTACGGCGCCCTGGTCGGCAGCATCGTCGTGGGCCTGCTGGTCCAGCTGTCCACGCTGTGGGTGGCGCCCGAGCTGAAGAACGTCGTGGCGCTGCTGGTCCTGATCATCATCCTGATCGTGCGGCCGCAGGGCATCCTCGGCCAGGCCGAACGGGTGGGGTAGGAGAGCCATGGACTGGGAAAG